>DATGPD010000155.1:0-25491 GCA_035305285.1 Planctomycetota bacterium | reverse complement strand
AGAACAGGGCGAAGAAGAAGAACGCGTAGAACGTCAACGGCGCGCGCTCCTTGTTGCCGAGCCGGTTGTCGTTCACGGCGAGCGCGACGCCGGCGCCGAGCGGACCGAGCAGGAAGCTCGCGAAGACCAGGACCTTCGGGTCCAGCGGCGCGCGTCCCGGCGATGCTTCAGCCATCGCGCTGCCCCCTGCGCAACGCGTCCGCCTCGGCGAGCCGCTGCGCCACCTTGGCCTCGAACCCGCGCGTAGCCGGCTCGTAGAAGCGCGTGCCGGCGAGCGCGTCGGGCAGACACTCCATCGGCGCGACGCCGCCCTCGTGCTCGTGCGCGTAGCGGTAGCCTTCGCCGTGCCCCCACGCCTTGGCGAGCGGCGTCGGCGCGTTGCGCAGGCGCGGCGGTACCGGGTGCTGCGGCGCGCCGCGCACCGCGGCGAGCGCGGCCTCGATCGCGCGGTAGGTCGAGTTGCTCTTCGGCGCCGCGGCCAGGTAGATCGCCGCCTCGGCGAGCGGCAGCCGCCCCTCCGGCAGGCCGAGGTTCTGCAACGCGGTCATCGCCGCGACCGCCACCTGCAGCGCCATCGGGTCGGCGAGCCCGATGTCCTCGGCGGCCATCGCCACCATCCGGCGCGCCGCCTGCATCGGGTCGGCGTCGGCTTCGATCAGGCGCGCGAGCCAGTAGAGCGCGGCCTGCGCGTCCGAGTTGCGCAGCGATTTGTGCAACGCCGACAGGAGGTCGTAGTGCAGGTCGCCGGCGCGGTCGTGCAGCAGCGTGCGGTGCTGCAGAGCCTCGGCGATCGCGGACTCTTCCAGCGTGGCGCCGTCCGGCACCATCGCCTGTGCCGCATCGAGCACGTTGAGCGCGCGCCGCGCGTCGCCGCCCGCGCCGGCGATCAGACGCGCGCGCGCGGCGGTGGTGAGCTGCAGCCGGCGCGCGCCGAGGCCGCGCTCGGCGTCGGCGAGCGCGCGCTCGACCAGCGCGCCGATCGCGTCGTCGGCGAGCCCCTCCAGGCGCAGCACGCGGCAGCGCGAAAGCAGCGGCGCGATCACCGAGAACGCCGGGTTCTCGGTCGTCGCCCCGACCAGCACCACCTGCCCGCTCTCGACGAACGGCAGCAGGGCGTCCTGCTGCGCCTTGTTGAAACGGTGGATCTCGTCGACGAACAGCAGCGTGCCCTGCCCGCTCGCGCGCCGGCGTGCGTCGGCCTCGGCGACCGCGTCGCGCAGATCCTTCACCCCGGACAGCACCGCGGAGAGCGCCGTGAAGTGCAGGCCGGAGTGCCGAGCGATCAGGTGCGCGAGCGTCGTCTTGCCGACCCCGGGCGGGCCGAACAGGATCAGCGACCCGGCCTGGCCGGCCTCGATCGCGCGGCGCAGCGGCCGGTCGGCGCCGAGCAGGTGCCCCTGGCCGACGAACTCGGCGAGCGTCCGCGGCCGCATGCGCTCCGCGAGCGGCTTGCCGTCCTTGCCCGGCTTCTCGAACAGGCTCATCGCCGCTGCCTCCGCGCCTCGTAGAGGACCACGCCGGCGGCGACGGCGACGTTGAGGCTGTCGACGCGGCCCGCCATCGGCACGCGCACGCACGCCGCCGCGGCCGCGCGCAGCTCGTCGGGCAGGCCTTCCCCCTCGCCGCCGAGCGCGACCGCGCACGGTTCGCGCAGGTCGGCGTCGAGGTAGTCGACCTCGCCGTCCTCCGCGAGCACGAACAGCCGCAGCCCGTAACGCACCACGAACGCGAGCGCGTCGGCGACCGGCACCCCGCCGCGCACCGGCAGGCGGAAGGAGCTGCCCGCGGCGCCGCGCACCGCCTTGTCGCGGAAGGGGTCGGCGCCGCCGCGCAGGGCGAGCACGCCGCCCGCGCCGGCCGCCTCGGCGGCGCGCACGAGCGCACCGAGGTTGCCCGGTTCCTTGACGCCCGCGGCGACCACGACGAGCGCCGGCGCGCGGCCGAGCAGGTCCTCGTCGCGGAACACCGGGCGACGGAACACCGCGGCGATCCCCTGCGGCGTCGACACCGACGACAGCCTGGCGCACACCGAAGGCGCGCACGGCGTGACCCGGGCCCCGGCGCGCCGCAGGCGGGCGAGCAGTTCCTCCCCGGGCGCCAGGCGGTCGGCGTCGTAGGCCGCCTCGACCGCCGCGAGCTTCGCGTCGAGCGCCTCGGCAATCAGCTTCCGGCCCTCGACGAGGAACAGGTCCGGCGCGTCGCCGGTCGCGGCGGCACGAAAGCGCGCCACGATCGGGTTCTTGGCGGAGGTGATCGGGGCAGGGTCGGACACGGGCCGACGACATTACTGTGCGCGGCGCGCGCGAGCCCGCCGCCGTCGCACCGCCCGCCGACGAGGCGTTCCTGCAATACTCTCCCCCGGCCGCGCATCGCCGCCCCGTCCGGCATCGATCCCGTGCTCCCGTTCCTGTCCTTCGTCGCCCTCGGCCCCGCGAACGGGCGCGTGCTGTCGTTCGGCGGGCTGCTCCTGTTCGTCGCCCTGGCGGCGTGGGGCCTCTGGATCCTCGCGGAGCGGCACTCGTTCCGGCGCGCACTCGTCGCGACGGTGACGACCCCGGCCCTGCTCGTGCCGGCCGGGATGATGCTCTTCGGGTCGTGGCTGCTCGTGGAGTTCAGTCCCGGCCACCGGGTGCACGAGAACCCCTTCGGCCTCGCGAACGCGAAAGACCTCGGCCTGTCGCGCCCGATCAACCTCGCGGCGTTCGCGCTCGCGACGGTGGTGCTCGCCGGCCACGTCGGCCTCCTGCGCGCCTGGAACGCGAACCGGAAGCCCGACGGCTACGCGTTCTTCCGCGGCATCGTCGACCACACGCTGACCATCGGGCTCGGCAAGCTCGCGCTGTTCGGCGGCGCGTGGCTCCTCTCGTGCCTGCGTCCCGACCGCGTCGGCAACGTCGTCTACATCATCCCGACGCTGCTGCTCGCCCCGCTCGTGTGCGCCGCCGCAGCGCACCCGCGGCGGCCGGTCACGGCCCTGTGCGCGACCCTGCGCACGAGCTACCACCGTTTCGACGTCGTCGGCGGGCTGGCTTCGGGCAAGTGATGTTCCTGGTCGCCAGCCTCTGGCTCGTCGACCGGCTGGGCGTCGGCGGCGACTGGGATCTGCTCGCGTTCAGCAGCGGCTCCCTGTCGTACAACGTCTTCCCGTTCCTGCTCCTGCTCGGCGGCGTGGCGAGCGTGCTGTTCGCCGCCGCCAATGCGCTCGTGTCGAGCGTGTTTCTCGGCGCGTACTTCATGCGTCTCACCGAGGACGAGGCCGCCGACCCGGGCCGGGCCGAAATCGAAGCGGCCTGACCGCACACCGCCGGCCGCCGCGCGGACGCGCTACGTGCGCGCGAAGAAGTCGGCGGTCGTGCCGTCGACCGGCGCGCGCGGTACGCGGTCGAGGTCGAACGCGGGCAGCAAATCGCGCGGCGTCCGCTCGACGCCGGGCGGACAGAAGCCCAGCGTCGCTCCGAGCCAGCCGACGATCCGCTCGGCCGCGACCCCGCGCGCGCGGAACGCGGCGAGCGACGTGTCGCCGTGCCGCTTGGCGAGGCGCAGGCCGTCCGGGCCGACGACCAGGGGCACGTGGCAGAACGCCGGCGGCGCGAGGCCGAGCGCGCGGTAGAGCAGGAGCTGCCGCGGCGTCGACGGGATCAGGTCGTCGCCGCGCAGCACTTCGGTGACGCCCTGCGCCGCGTCGTCGACCACGACCGCCAGCTGGTAGGCCGGCAGGCCCGCGCGCTTCTGGATCACGAAGTCGCCGCGGATCGCACCCGCTTGCGGGCCGCGGAAGCGGTCGACGAACGGCACGCTCGCAACGCGCACGCGGAAGCGGACCGCCGGGTCCGGCCGGTGCGCACGCGCGCGTCGTCCAGGTCGGCGAACCGTCCGTCGCACGTGCCGGGGTAGGCCGGTCCCTCGCCGTCCGCCTCGTGCGGCGCCGAGGCTGCCTCCTCGACTTCCTTGCGCGAGCACACGCACGGATAGGCGAGGCCGCGCGCGAGCAGGTCCGCACACGCCGCCGCGTAGCGCGGCAGCCGGTCGCTCTGCCGCACGGGTTCGCCGTCCCAGTCGAGGCCGAGCCAGCGCAGGTCGGCGATCGTCTGCGCCTCGGCGCCAGGCTTCACCCGCGGGCCGTCGATGTCCTCGACGCGCAGGAGCAGGCGGCCGCCCCGGCTGCGCACGCTGAGCCACGCCAGCAGGAACGTGCGCGCGTTGCCGAGGTGCAGCACTCCGGTAGGGCTGGGGGCGAGACGGCCGACGACCGGCATCGCCGCGACGATACGGTATGAAGTCCCACCGCCATGCCCGTCGGACTCGTCCTCCGCGTCGATGCCAAGTTCGCGCACGTCGACGTCGACGGCACCGTCCACCTGCTGCCGCTCCGCGGCCGCCTGTTCGAGGAGCCCGGCCACGAGAAGCGGCCGATCGCTCCTGGTGACCGGGTCGAGGTCACCCTCGCCGAGGGCGGCGGCGCGATCGACGCGGTGCTACCGCGCACGAACCGCCTCGGCCGGCGCGCCGCGGGCGAGGACGGGCGCGAGCAGGTGCTGGCCGCCAACCTGTCGCTCGTCCTGATCGTCATGCCCGTGCGCGAGCCGACGTTCGACCCCTTGCTCGTCGATCGCATCCTCGCCGCCACCGAGCGCGAAGGCATCGAGGCCGCGCTCGTGATCAGCAAGATCGACCGGGCTCCGCCCGCGCAGACCGAGAAGTGGGCCGAGCTGTACCGTTCGCTCGGCTACCCGGTGTACCCCACCAGCGTCGCGCCCGGCCACCGGACGGACGCCACGCTCGAAGAGCTGCGCGCGCGGCTGCACGCCGGCGTCACCGTGCTGTGTGGCCCGTCGGGTGCCGGCAAGTCGTCGCTGGTGAACGCGATCGTGCCCGGCGTGAACCTGCGCGTCGGCTCGCTCGGCAAGCTGCGCCAGGGCAAGCACACGACCACGCACACCCAGCTCGTACCGCTGCCCGGCGGCGGCTACGTCATCGACACGCCGGGCGTGCGCGCGTTCACGCTGTACGGCGCGGGCACCCAGGAGCTGGGCTTCTACTTCCGCGACATCAAGCAGCTCGCGCCGCAGTGTGCGTTCCGCAACTGCACGCACCGCGACGAACCCGACTGCGCGGTGCGCGACCGCATCGCCGAGAGCCGCATGCGCAGCTACCGGCTCATGTTCGACGAGCTGGCGAACGCGGAACGCTGAGCACGCGTTCACCCCGCGACCCGCGCCTTGTACCACCACGACAGCAGCAGGAGCGCGAGGCCGCCGAGGATCCAGCGCGCCGGGTTCACCGCGTACGCCCGTGCGAGGAACGAGCGGCCGCGTACGAGGTCGTGCGCCGCGAGCACCATCACCCAGAGCCCGAGCGCGGCGAGCACCGCGCCGAACGGCTGCACGCGTAGCGCCTGCCACGGCGACAGGTGGACGAGGTGGCACGCCGCCGTCGTCACCCCGCACGTCGGGCACGGCATGCCGAAGCGCTCCGGCCACCCGCACGGCCGCATGCCGAGCTGCTCGTGCGTGCCGAGCCCGCGCGGGTCCGGCTCGACGCCCGCGAGCGCCAGCACGATGCCGATCGCCGCTGCGACGACGGCGCAGGCGACGGCGCGATCGAGCCAGGCGGGAGCCGGCCCCTCGCCGACGGGAATCGGAGCGACCACGGCGCGGAGCGTAGCTGCCCGGCCGGCACCTGACCCGGCCGGCCCGACGGGGGCGCGATCGGCGCACCGGCCCGGTCACGCCCATCAGGCGACCGAGCGCGCCTGCCGACGCACGCCGGGCAATCGACGAGCATCGGTGCCGCGCTCGGCGCCGTGCGCCGGTGGGACGGCGCCGCGATCAGCGCGCGACGTCGCTGAAGTCGTAGATGTACGCGAGCTTGTCCTTGCGGACGATCGCGTAACTCAGCCTGCGCAAGATCGCCAGCTCAGGGTTGCCGTCGAAGTCGAGCCCGCGCACGACCGGCGAGGTCATGATGAAGTAGTTGCGCCGGTTGCCGCGCCTCGGCTCGTACGCGCCGGGCTCGACGTTGCCCGACAGCTCCATCTGCACCGAGCCGTTGTAGAAGCCGCGGATGCGGACCGACTTCTCGTTCGCCGCGAGCCGGCGCTGCGCGTCGTCGCCGGCGACGTCGATCAGCTCGTGCGCGAACACCAGCTCGTTCTGGTTGATGAGCACGCGCGGCGTGCGGATCACCTCGGGCCCGCGCAGCGACGCGAGGACGGCGTCCTCGACCGACAGGTAGGAGCGCTCGTAGTCCTCCAGCATCCGCGCAAGGCGCTGGAACTTGTTCGCCAGGCGCCCCTTGATCAGGAAGCAGTCGGTGACGAACACGTCCTCGACGAGCGGCGCCGTGGCGGCGTCCCCCCCTTGCTCTCGCGCCGCGCCGCTCATCGTGCCACAATCTCGGCGAGGAGCAGCCGGCGCGCCTCGCCCGCGAGGTAGAACGAGCCCGTCACCAGCCAGGGCGGCGCGTGCCGGCGGAGCGCGGCCAGTCCTTCCGCGACCCCTTCGACGCGGACGGCGCGCATTCCGACGGACCGCGCGTACGCGCAGATCGCCCCGGGGTCCTCGCTGGTCGTGCCTTCGACGGTGGTCACGTACAACGTATCGACCAGCGGCGCGAGGCAGCTCAACCCGGTGCGCCACTGCTTGCCGGCCGCCGAGCCGAACAACACCGCCCAGCGGTGGCCGGGCGCGAGCCGCTGCGCCTCCGCGGTGGTCGCGCGGAGCGACTGCTCGGTGTGCGCGCCGTCCACGACCGCGAGCCCGGCCCGCGTGACGAGCCTCTCGAAGCGCGCCGGCAGCTCCGGTCGGAAGGCCACCGGATCGAGCGCGGCCGCGATCGCGGCGGCCCGCTCCGGCCAGAGCGCCCGCGCGCAGCACGCGGCGAAGCACAGCGCCTCGGCCTCGAACGCGGCGGCGTCCGGCAGGGTGAACGGCAGCCGGACGCCGCGTTCCTCGACCACGCCGCGCACCGACCTCCAACCGTCGACCGCGGCCTCGACCGTGAAGTCGCGGCCGCGCACGCGCAAGGTCGCGCCGACCTCGGCCGCGCGGTGCGCGATGACCGACAGCGCCGGCTCACGCGCGCCGGTGAACGCGAGGCCGCCGGGCCGGACGACGTGCGCCTTCTCCGCCGCGATCGCCTCGACGGTGTCGCCGAGCAGCTCGGTGTGTTCCAGTTCGACGTTGGTGAGGATCGACGCGTCGACCGGGATCGCGGTGGTCGCGTCCAGCCGGCCGCCGAGTCCGACCTCGAACACCGCGAGGTCCACCCCGGCACGCGCGAAGCACTCGACCGCGGCCGCGGTCATCACCTCGAAGAAGGTGACGTCGGCCAGGCCTTCCCTGCCCACGTGGTCGAGCAGCGCGCCGACGACCTCCTCCAGGTCGTCGGCCGGCCGGCCGTCGACCTGCACGCGCTCGGTCAGGTCGCCGACGTGCGGCGACAGGTACACCCCCGAACGCAGCCCGAGCGCGCGCGCGAGTGCGCCGAGATAGAGCGCGGTCGTGCCCTTGCCCTTCGAGCCGCCCACCTGGACCGCCCGACCGCGCAGCCGCGCGGCGCCCGGACGCGCGAGCAGCGCGCGCATGTTGTCGAGCGACCAGCGCGGCTTGTCGGTCCGCGTGCGCTCGTAGTTGGTCAGCGGGCGCAGGCGGGCGAGGATGCGGTCGGCGGGCGAAGGGCGCGGATTGTTTGCGGGCACGGACGGGGCGCGAGGCGGGAAGCCTACAATCGCGTCCCCTCCGAGCAGCAAACGCATGACCAAGCCCACCCTCGCGGGCGCCGTCGCCCTCGCCGTTCTCGCCGCGGCCGTCGCCGCGCAGCGCAACCGCCGCAACGAGGCCCCGCCGCCCGAGCTGAAGCACGGAACCTACGAGGCGCGCGAGTTCGAGAGCGCGGCGCTCGGTCGCAAGGTGCCGTACGGCGTCTACCTGCCGCGCAGCTACCACGACGAAGCCAACCGCGAGCGCAAGTACCCGCTCGTGGTCTGGCTGCACGGCATGTTCGAAGACCACATGCGGTTCCACGGCCGCGGCGGCAGCGAGGCCCTCGACCAGATGATCGGCAGCCAGGAGGTGCCCGAGCTGATCCTGGTCTGCCCGTCGCCCGGGCGCACCAACTTCTACCTGAACGGCAAGAGCGCGAAGGTCGAGGACATGATCACCAAGGACCTGCTCGCGCACGTCGAGCAGACCTACCGGGTCGAGTCCGACCGCGGCCGACGTGCGCTCATGGGGGTGAGCATGGGCGGGATGGGCGCGCTCAACATCGCGTTCCGCCACCCCGACCTGTTCGCCACGGTCGCGACGCACTCCGCGGCCGTGTTCCCCCCCGACCTCGACGAACTGACGCCGGCGCTGCAGCGCGCGATGAAGAGCCAGTGGATCGCGCCGACGCTCACCGAGACGTTCGGCGACCCGATCGACCAGGAGCTGTGGCGCGCCAACAACACCCTGGCGCTCGCCAAGTCACTGCCCGAGGAAGAGCTCCGGCGCCTGGCGATCTACTTCGACGCCGGCACCAAGGACCGCTACGACTTCCACGTCACCAACGAGAAGCTGCACGAAGTGCTCGCCGAGCGCGACGTCGAGCACACCTGGCGCAAGATCGAAGGCGGCGGGCACTCGTGGCGCGACGGCCTCGCCGACACCGCCCTGCATGAGTCGCTGCGCTTCGTCGCGCGCCAGTTCGCCAAGGCCGCGGGTCAGGCCAGCCTGCGCGCCCTGCTCCCCGGCAGCGGCGGCGGGCGCGACGGCGCACCGCGCTGAGCGACGGTTGAAAGCGCGCGCGGTCGGTCGCATGCATGGCGCGAGTCAGCTCCACGCATGCTTCGCCTGCGTCGTCGTTGCGTCGGCCGACCGCGCTCCAATCACGACCTGAGCCCGTCGCAGCTGGTCCGCCGGGCGGGCACTCCTTCGTCCGTGCGCAGCGCGTGTGCGTGCTCGGGCGGAACCGCCCGTGCAGGTGGGAGCCCCGCGCGGCGCGTGCGCGGGGTGCCCTTCGGCTCGAATCGAGCCGAAGGTGCGACCGGTGGCTGCACGGTTCGGTCGATCGCACCGCGCCCGCGCCGCGACGCCCTCCGCGCGGATTGAAAAAACCTCGGCCCCACCCCCACGACCGGCATGCATCTCGGACGATAGACGCTCCACAGTTCAGATGTTCGCTCTCGAGCACAAGGTCCGGGTCTTCGTCTTCCGCATCGGGGCGACGGACGTCGAGTACCTGCTCCTCCGCAAGAAGCCGAGATCGGAGTGGCCGCTCGGCCCGGTGGTCGGGCCGATCGCGGTCGACGAGCACTTGAAGGACGCGGTGCTGCGCGAGGTCCGGATCGAAACCGGACTGTGCAAGCCGCTGCACGTCCTCGACCTCTCGACCCCGAGCAAGGAGCTGTTCGGCGACGTCGGGCTCGTCGAATGGCCGTTCGGCTACCAGGCCGGTGCGCCGGGGTGTCCCGCGCCCGCGATCGTGCCCGGCCCCATGGTCGGCGACTGCGCCTGGCTGCCGTTCGAACGAGCGTTCCAGGCGGTCGAGGTGCCGGCCGATCGCGACGCGCTCGTCAAGCTGCAGCTCCGGTTGCGCGGATGACGCCCGGTGCGCGAGCGCCGACGCCCGCCGGGCTTCGCCGGCGCGTCGCGCGGTGGTCGGCTCGCGCTCCGCACACCCCCCGCGCTCTCGCACGACGTGCCGGACGCGGTTTCGGCGGCAGGCGCCCGTTGCGCTTCCCGCCGCGTGCACCAAGTTGGCGAGAATCCGCTGCGCCGGCACGCCGCGCGCTCGTTAGCTTTCGCCTTCCCCAGGTTTCGCGTTCCCTGACAGAACTGCCGAGTCACCGTCCACACCACCCCGCATGAAGAAGCCGGTCGCCAAACCGCCCGCCGGCAAGCGCCGCAAGGCAGCCGCCGCAGTGCCTCCGCCCTCCGAGCCGACCGTTCCGTGCGCCACCCAGAACGGCGCCGCTCGCCCCGAGCAGAACGGTCAGCCCGCCGAGCCCGCGATCGTCGGCGATGGCCGCCTGCCCAGCTCGATGATGCGCAGCTACGCGCTGCTCACGCCCGACCTCAAGGAGCTGTACTTCAAGTTCTACAAGGCGACCTACGGCAAGACGCGACTCGACCTGAAGACCAAGGAGTTCATCGCGATCGCCGCGGCGCTCGCGCTCAACTGCAAGGGCTGCCTCGAGGGGCACCTCAAGAAGGCCAAGCGCGAAGGCGCCACTGCGGAGGAGATCTCCGAGGTCATCGCGGTCACGCTCGGCGTCGCCGCGGCCGCCATCGTCGACCGCTCGGACATCGCCAACTACCACCTCGGCGGCCTGTTCGAGAAGCCCGAATGAGGGCCTGCGGCCCGGCCCCGGCCGCACGCTCCGTGCTCCCGTTCGTTTCCCCCGTGGCATGAACCTCCTCCCCCGCTTCCTCCTCCCCTGCGCACTCGCCGTCGGCGCAGCGGCGCAGAACACGAACGAGAACGCGCCCGCCGCGACCAACCGGCTCGCGTTCGACCGCGACACCTCGATCGAGGTGTCGTACGCGTCGTTCACCACGGCCGGCGGCAACTGGCTGCGCCAGCTCTACGCCGAGGGCGAAGCCGGCAAGCAGGCGCGCAAGTTCTACAACGAGCGGTACATCACCGCCTTCCTCAAGGGCGCGCTGAAGGTCAGCAAGGACATCGAGCTGGGCGGGAACCCGCTGGCCGCCGGCACCTACAAGCTGACCTTCCGGATCGACGAGGACCTCGTGTGGCACCTCGTCGTGCGCAACGACAAGGACCAGGAAGTCTGCGCGATCGCGATGAACACCGAGCGCGACGACAAGCGCGTGGCGTCGCGGCTGTGGATCGCGCCGATCGCGGCGCCCGAAGGCAAGCAGGGCACGCTGCACATCCACTTCGGCCCGCTGACCGCCGACGTCGCGTTCACCGTCGGCACCAAGCAGCCGGCCAAGGCGCCCGCCAAGACGGGCGCCGGCGGCAAGGGCTGACCCGGCGCGCGCGCCGCGCCACAGTCCGTCGAGCGCAGGCCCGCCCCCGGGTACGCACGCGTGCCGCGGCCGGACGGAGACCGGCGGCAGCGACGGAACGGCGGCGCCGCACTCCTGCACTCCACGGCGCCTTCGCGGTCGTGCAGCCGGGCAGTGATCTCCCGCGGGTTGCCTCGCGACCGGGCGCACCGGGGCCGCACGCCGCGGCGCAGTCGACAAGCGACAGCACCCCACCGATCTCCAGGCTGGCCGCCCTCCGGCGGTTGACTCGACGAATCTCCTGGCCTGCCCGCATACCAACCGGCCGGCCGTGCTGTCGGCGAGCGCCCGACCGCCGCGCGTGCCCGCCGCCCGCGAACCCGAGCGCCGCGTGCCTCGTTTATCCTGACCGCATGGTCGACCTCGCCGAGATGGGGCGCCGACGCGCCGCGTTCCTCCCGATCAGGGAAGGCCCACGCGTGGCCCTGCTCGGCGTCCTGCTCGCGTTCCTGGTCTACGTCACGTTCTTCTACAACCCGGCCGGGCCGCCATCGGACGTCTCGCCGGTGATCGTCGAGAAGACCCCGGTACCCGAGCTGGATCCCGCGATCCTCGCCCAGATCAGGGACGAGACGCGCAATGACCGCATCCCGGTCGAACCCGAGCCGCTCGCCCACCTGCTGGAGAAGAGCATGATGGTCGTGCCGTCGGTGGCGAAGGCGCTCGGGATCACCGACGAGCCGATGCCGATCGGCGTCCTGCGCGCCAACCCCGCCGCGCACCGCGGCCGCTACGTCTGGTTCAAGGGCCAGCTCGAAGCGCTCGACGGCGGGCGCGAGGGCCATCCGATCAAGGGCTACCGCATCCACGAGGCGCGCATCCGGACCGGCGACGGCGAGCCGGTGCTGTTCACCTTCACCGTCCCGCCGCCCGAAGGGCTCGCGGTCGGCGACTGGGTCCGCGTCGAGGGGTTCTTCATGAAGCTGCGCGACGCGCACTACCCCGTCCCGCTCAACCAGGCTCCCCTCCTCGTCGGGCCCGAGATCTTCCGCGCGTACCCGGATTGGAAGGCGGTCGAGAAGCTGGACCCCGCGGTTCTCGCGCGGATCAAGGACGGCGTGCGCGAGAACGGCGTCGACGTCGACCTGCAGGACGCCGACGTGCGCCTGCCGCACGCGCAGGACGTGCCGCTCTGGCACTTCGCGAGCTACGCGCAGCACCGCGCGGCGACGATGACGCCGGAAGAGATCGCCGCGCTGCCGCACTTCGAGAACAAGGACCAGTGGGACGCGATCGCGCGCCTGCAGGGCGAGCGCGGCAAGGCCTGGCTGCTGACCGGCATCTTCTGCCGCGCGCACGTCATCGAGGCGAAGACCAACCCGCTCGGCATCGAGAACTGGTCGGAGGTCTGGCTGTACTCGCGCGGCTTCGCGCACCGGCCGTTCGCGGTGTGGATCCCCAAGCACGTCGGCGAGTGGATCCGCAACGACACCGCGCGCTGCGTCGGCTACTTCTTCAAGCGCTACGTCGTCGAGGGCGGCGACGGCAAGCCGCACCTGTCGCCGCTGTTCGTCGCCGCCGACCTCGAGCGGGTCGAGTTCAACCCGCTCGCGGCGAGCAAGAAGATCGGGCTCGCGATGGGCGCGTTCGCCGCGCTGCTCGTCGTCGTGTTCTTCGTCCTGTCCCGGCGCGACCGGCGCGACCGGGAGCGGTACGAGCAGGAGATGGTGCGCCGCCGGCGCCGGCGCCGCGGCGCACCGGTGCCGAGCCCGACGTGACCGCGCTGCGCTGCGCGCTCGGCCGCGGCCGCACCACCGAAGTCGAGATCGGCGTCGACCTGGGCGCCGACCTCGCCCCGTGCCTCGCCCGCCTGGGACCCGGACGGCGCACGTTCGCGGTGGTCGACGCGGCGGTGGACGGCGCGCACGGCGCGCGCCTCGCCGCGCTCGCGACGCGGTTCGTCCTGCCGGGCGGCGAGCAGAGCAAGACGCTCGCGACCCTGGAACGCATCCTGCGCGCGCTAGCGATGCTGCCGGCCGACCGCGACACGATCGTCGTCGTCGCCGGCGGCGGCAGCATCGGCGACGTCGGCGGCCTGGCGGCTTCGCTCTACGCGCGCGGCCTCGACCTCGTCCTGCTCCCGACCACGCTGCTCGCGATGGTCGACTCGTGCGTCGGCGGCAAGACCGCGATCGATCTGCCGGAAGGCAAGAACCTGGCCGGCACCTTCCACCCCGCCCGCCTCGTCGCGATCGACTTCGCGTTCCTCACCTCCCTGCCGCAGGACGAGTTCCGCTCCGGCCTCGGCGAGCTGCTCAAGGTCGCGGTCGGCCTGTCGCCCGCGCTGTTCGATCTGATCGAGGCACACGCCGACGCGTTGCTCGCCCGCGACCCCGACACGCTCGCGCGCGCCGTGCAGCTCGCGCTCGCCGCGAAGATCACGGTCGTCGAGGCCGATCCCGAAGACCGCGGGGCGCGCCGCCTGCTCAACCTCGGGCACACACTCGGGCACGCGCTCGAAGCGCACGCCGGCTACCGCGTGGCGCACGGGATCGCGGTCGCGCGCGGCGTGCACTTCGCGATCGCGCTCGCGGCGCGCCTCGGCGTGCTCGCCGCGCCGGATGCTGAGCGCGCCCGCGCCCTGCTCGAACGCTGCGGCTTCAGCGCCGGCGCGCTGCCGCCGGCCGGCGAGCTGTTGCCGTTCCTGCGCCGCGACAAGAAGGCCGCCGGCGACGCGGTCGCGTTCGTGCTGCCGAGCGCGATCGGCGCATCGACCGTCGCCGACCTCGCGTGGTCCGAGGTCGCATCCACGCTCGACGCGCGCTGAACCGGCGTAAGGCCCGGACTCCAAACGCGACGGCTTCGTGCCGCCCGTTCGTTCCACCCTTCACGGATCCGGCACGCACGAACGCAGCACGCCGGCGACCGTCGCGACCGGGGAGGCGCGCACGCGCAGCGGCCCCGGCTCGTGGCACCAGGCCGCGAACGCCGCTTCGCCGCGGTGCAGCGGCAGGTCGGCCGCGGCCGAGAGCGCCTGGCGCGCCGCGACCGCGAGGCCGTCGAGCTGTTCCTCGCCCGGGAACGCGAGGCGGTGGAGCAGCACCGCACCGTCGCGCTCGCCCAGCTCCAGGAGGCCCGCCGCGCACAGCAGGCGCACCGCGCCGTCGTCCGCGCCCGCCAGCGCGCGCAGCTCGACCGCGTCGAGCGCGCGCCCGGCGAGGAGCGCGTGCAGCGCCGCCGCGCGCACTTCCTCCGAGCCGCTCGCCCGCACCAGCGCGAGCAGCGGCTCGCGCGGGATGCGCTGCGGCCGGGCGAGCGCCGCGCCCAGGATCGCCCGCTGCACCGGAGGCGTCTCCACCGGCAGGCGCTGCAGCCAGCGCGCGAGCAGCTCCGGCGGCAGCGCCCGTTTGCCCAGCTCGGTGATCGCGGCCACCGCAGCCGGCTCGCTCGCGAACTGCACCCGGCACAGGACCGCGACCTGCTCGCGGTCGAGGACCGCCGGCAACGCGGCCGCGGCCGCCGCGGCGACTTCGGGGTCGTCGGCGTCGAGCAGCCGCGCGACCATCGCGAACGGCACGTCGCTCCGCCCGGCGAACGCCGCCAGCGCGGCGCAGCACACCGCCGGGTCCCCTTCCGACAGGAAGGGCACGAGCACCTCCGCGGGCAGCGGCGCGATCGCGTGCGCGGCGCGGAGCGCGAGCGCACGGTGCGGCGCGCCGGAGTCCTCGGCCTGACGCAGCAGCGCCTCGGCGGCCGCCGGCACGGGCAACTCGCGCGCCAGTTCGGCCGCCTCGGCGAACGCCGGATGCCGCGGGCTGCGCAGGACCGAGCCGACCGCGGCCGACCACTCCGCCGCGTCCGCGCGCAGGCGCGCGAGCACGTTGCGCCGCGCGCGCGGCGAGATCGCCCCGCGCAGCTCGCGCACCGCGCGCACCACCCGCGTACCGGCCTCGCGGGCCGCCGGTGCCGGGGCCGGCCGCGGCGCGCACGCCCCGGCGAGCGCGACGAGCGCGCACGCTGCTCCCGCCCGGCGCATCGCCATCAGCGCGCCAGCTCCTGCCATCCGTTGAAGGTCGCGTAACGCCCGACCAGTCCGTCGGCAAACCGCGTCGCCGCGACGCTGTAGCGCAGGTCGAAGGTGCCGGCCGCGCGCAGGCTGCCCGCGCCCGGCCCCAGCACCACCGCGCCGTACACCTGCGCCGTGCCGCCGGCGTTCTCCAGGCTACCGAGCACGAGGATCACGCCGTCGAACCGGCACGTGCCGCTCATCACCAAGTCCCCGGTCACCACCAGGATCCCGGCGCCCCGGCTGTTGCCGGTCAGGTGCAGGTCGCCTTCGCGGAAGGTGACGAGGCCGGTTCCGGTCTCGGCGTTGCCGAACTGCAGGTCGGCGTACGTGGTGTTGGTGAGCACCAGGTTGGCGACGTTGCGCACGCGCGCCGCCAGCTCGACGACGTCGAAGGACGGCACCTGGGCGAGGCTCGGCGTGCCGCCCGCGCCGAGCACCGCGTCCGGTTCACCGCCGGTCAGGCGCGCGGCTAGGTCGGCGACCGTGCCCGGCGTCATGATCGCGAGGCCGGCGCGCGCCTCGGCCGGATCGCCGGGGCTGCCGTCGAGGTCGTGGTCACGGCCGTCCAGCCGCGGCGTGCCGCCCAGGTCCACGTCGGTGCTCGGGCTCGCGACCACCGCGGGCGCGCCGAGGTCGGGGAGGAACGGCACGCGCCCGAGCCAGGTCACGAGCTCGCGCTGCCAGCGCCGGTAGCGGCCGATGCTGTGCACCTCCAGCAGGTCCTCGTCCGCCTCGTCGACCATGCCGTCGCCGTCGTCGTCGATGCCGTTGCCGCCGAGCGCGATCGCGTTGACCGTGCAGGTGGCGCCCCCGCCCAGGTCCAGTTCGTACAGCATGCCGATGGCCGGAAGCAGGCCGGCCGATGCGCGGTGGATCGCGTCGTCGATCCCGCCCTCGGCAATCCAGAAGCAGCGCTCGCGCGCGATGTCCTCGTCCAGACGGAGGTCGCGGGCGTGCATCGCGAGCGCAAAGCCGCCGAACAGGGTCACGACCGGCACGAGGACGACGACCAGCATCACCAGCGCCGCACCGTCCTGCGTCCCCCGCACGATCCTGGCGTCCCCCATCGCAGCCTTCCTCCTCCGATCAGTTGTTGCGCAGCACGTGGACCTGTTCGAACTGCAGCGGCGGGTCGGTCGACCGGCGCCGCGCGGCCCGCAGGGTCACGACCAGCGACGCGCCCTCGAGCGTGAACGAGCACTCCTCCACCCCGGTCGCCACGGTCGTCTCCACGCCCTGGTGCACGAGCACGATGCGGCCGTCGTCGATCAGGCCGTTGCCGTCGTCGTCGATCCCGGGCGCGCCCGTGGCCTCCGCTGGGTCGCGCACGTAGCGGAGCACGATCGGCGCGGTCAGCGACCCGGCGCGCAGCGCGAGGTTGCCGTCCGCCGCCTGGAACCGGATCGCCGCGCGCGGCTCGCCGTCGATGGGCTCGATCCACTCGCCCGGCGCGCTCGCGCGATCCGCCGACAGGTCTGCGACGGTGGCCTCGACCCGGTAGGTGGACAGCACGCCGGCCCGGGTCATCGGCGCCACGCGCTGCAGGAAGCGCAGCATGCGCTCGGTGGTCGCGGCGCGCTCGTCGTTGGTCCGCATCGTGCGGCTGGCGGTCTCCGCGGTCGAACCCACGGCGACCAGGACCACGAGCAGGATCGACGCCGCGACCACGACCTCCACCAGCGACGTTCCCGCTTCGTGGCCGGCGTCCGCCTTCATCGCCGCCTTCCCATCAATGTGGTCAGTTGGGCGCGCGCCGAGCCGCGGCCCCGCCGCCACTCGACGACGGCGGTCACCCGGTAGAGGACTTCGCCGCCCCAGACGCGCTCGGGCACGACCCGCACCTCGCCGGGCAGCCCGTCCGGGTCGCCGGGCACGCACGCGAGGCCGCTGCCCGTGCCGCCGATCCCGGGCACCGCGAAGCCGCGGCCGTCCGCCGCAGGAAGGTCCTCGATGCTCGTCCGCCGCAGTTCTTCGAGGACGTTGCGGCAGGCGATCTGCGCGAGGATGCGCTCCTCGCGCAGCTTGCGCTGCGCGTTGAGCGCGACCACGCCGCTCAGGAGGGCGCCGATGACCACCGCGCTCGCGGCGAGCGCGACCATGACCTCGACCAGCGAGCTGCCCGCCTCGCGGCCGCGTGCGTGCGCCGCGGCCCGCGTGCGGTCGAGGTCCTTCCGCACGCTGCCCGCGCGCGCCGGCTCGTCCCGCCCGCGCGCGCCACGCCACGATTTGCGGCCTGTGCAGCCCATGTCGTCTGTCCTCATCGACCGCAGCGCGGCAAGGGTGACGGGATCCGGCTCACCCGTCCGTGCGCTCGTGCGCGACACGGCGGCGAACCCGCGGTGCCGACGGCGCGAACGCGCCCGGCGCAGAACGAGACACGTGGGCGTGCCGACCGGCCACAGCTGTCCGGAGCGGGACGGCGCAGCCGCACCCTCGTGCTGCGCGCTGCCGCGCCGGCGCATCCTCTCGCTCTGCGACTGCGGAGCGGGGCGCGGGAAGCCGCCATGCCGCCGCCGGTCCGGACCGCGGCCCGGGTCGCGCGCCAGGAACGATGCACGTCCGCGACGGCCGGCGCTCGATAGAGCCGCTGGAGATGGACGCCGTCCCTACCGAATCGCGACCGCAGACGCCCGCGAACGAACGCGGCGCGATCCTGCTCGACCTGATGATGGCGTGCGGGGTGGCGCTGATCGTCGGCGGCGCGCTGGTGACGACCAGCGTGCGGCAGAGCGCGCATCGCGCGGTCAACCATGAGACGACGCTCGCGAACAACGCGATCGCCGACGTGTTCGCCCGGCTGCGCGGGCTGCCGTTCGCCGACCTCCCTTCGCTGCACGGGACCGGCTTCGACGTCCCGAACCATCTCGGCGGGCCGGGCGGCCTGACCGCCCAGCCCGGCGATCCCGACGGCCTGCCCGGCGAGATCCAGGTCGCGGTCTATGCGAGCGGCGGATCGACCGTGCTCTATCGCGTGACGGTCACCGTGGCGTGGCGCGGCGCGGCGGGCAACCGCCGCGAGAGGGTCATCGGCCTGATCGGGGAGCGCCGCTCGTGAGCGACAGGACGAACGCGGAGTCCGGCGTGTCGATGCTCGAGCTGCTGCTCGGCGTCGCATTCCTGCTGCCGCTCCTGCTCGGCGCGGTGCAGCTCACCCAGACGGTCGGCAAGACCGTGGACAGCAACGCGACGTCCAGCCAGTGCATGGCGCAGTTGCAGCGCGCGTTCCAGACCACCGCCGAGTTCGCGCAGAGCTGCAAGATGTCGACCCTGCGCATGCGCGCGGTGGCCAGCGACGTCGCGCTCGGCCTGGCGTCGGCGGTCGGCGAGTGGATCGAGCCGAGCGACCTGGTGTGGCGGCCGGGGCTGCGCTTCCTGTCCGCCTCCGGCCTGCTGTCGATGAACGCGCGGCTCAGCACCTCGCAGCGCGAGATCGACTTCGTGCTCGATCCGGGCGAGGTCGACAACGACCTCGACGACGACGGCGACGGGATGGTCGACGAGGGCCAGATCGTGCTCCTGCACGAAGGCACGCGCGTCGCCGTCCTGCCGAACGTCGAGCACTGCCAGTTCATGCTCGAGGGCCGCGTGCTGCAGATCCGCATCGGCGTGGCGCGCCGCGGCGGTGACGGCGGCGTCGAGCGCGCCGTGCTGCAGCGCTCGGTGTTCCTGCGCAACAACTGACGCCACGGAGGTGACGATGATGACCCAGCAACCGCGCCGCACGCCCGACCCGGCCGCCGAACAGTCCGGGTTCGCGCTCGTCCTGGTGCTCGGCACGCTCGTGCCCGCGGTGCTCCTGGTCGGCGTGTTCAGCAGCGTGCTGATGTCGCGCACCGACGCGCTCGGGCTCGAACGGGCGCGCGAGAAGGCCCTGCACGCCGCCGAGTCCGGCGTCGACTTCGCGATCTTCCTCGGCCGGCGCGGGCTGCTGCTCGACGGCTCGACGCACAGCGGCAACCTCGCGGTCGACACGAGCTGGAGCCTGGTCGCCACGCACCTGCTCTACGACGGGCACGACAACGACAACGACGGCTTCGCCGACGAACCCGACGAGGACGTGTTCCAGGTCGTCGTCACCGGCCGCTACCGCAACCAGACCCGCCGGCTCGCCGCGTACCTCGGCCCGGTGCCGTTGATGCCCGACGTGCGCGCCGCGATGGCGATCAGCAACCCGTCGCTCGACTTCCGGATCGGCGGCTCGGCGCAGGACAGCGGCTTCGACATCGACGGCTCGGGTGACGTCCCCGGCCTCGCGATCTTCCAGCCGGGCACCCTCACCGACCTGCTCGGAATGCTCACCCCTGCCGAGGGCAACCGCATCCTCGGTCCGGGCGGCACGCCGAGCCTCGGGACCGTGCCGCCGATCGACCTCACCGACGTCACGAACATCGTGCAGAACGTGGCCGACACGGTGCTCACCAGCAGCCACTACTCCAACCTGCAGTTCGGCAACGCGGCGATCGGCGATGCGCGCCTGACGTACCGCAACGGCGACCTCAAGCTGACCGGCACCAGCCGCGGCGCGGGGATCCTGGTGGTCACCGGCAACCTGGTGCTCACCGGCAACCTCTACTTCGACGGCATCATCATCGTCCTCGGCAACATCGACAGCGGCACCGGCTCCACGGTGGTCCGCGGCGCGCTCGTGCAGGGGCCGGCGGCCGCCTACGCCGACCTGCGCGGCAACTTCGACCTGCAGTACTCCTCGGCGGCGATCGACCTCGCGCGCTCGTCGGCCGGGCTGTACGTCGCGTTCAACGGCTGGCAGGAGTTGAGTCGATGAGGACGCGCAGGCAGAAGGCGGCGCCGCCGCAGCCGGATGCGCCGCGCCGGGGCATCGACCAGGTGCGCTGGACGCGGGTCGGCATGGTGTTCAGCCTGGTCGCCGCGGCCGGCTTCGCCTGGTCGGCGATGCTCAACGGCCCGAAGATCGTCGTGCGCGAGCGCGTGCAACCGACGCCGCCCGCCGAGGCACGGCTGCGCGCCGCGGTCGTGCAGCTCGCGCGCACGTGGCATCCCGGCGACCGCGCCCGCCTGCTCGAACGGCTGCGCGCGAGCGAGGATCGCGCCGCGCTCGAGCAGGCGATCGGTGCGCTGCTGCGCAAGACGACCGACGGCCGCGAGCGCAAGGCTCTGCTCGAATGCGCGCGCGTGCTCGAGGCGCGCGAGATCCCGTACACGATCGCCGTCGGCGGCGGGGGTGGCGGCGGCGGTGGCGGCGGCCTCCGGGCCGCGGCGATCGGCGTCGCACACGCCCTGCGCGCCATCGACCCCGACCAGATCGCGGAGTTGCTGCAGAGCGAGGACCGCGGCGCGCGCCTCGGCATGCTCGCCGCAATCGCGCGCGACGGCGGGACGATCCCGGACGACCTGCTGATGCGCTCGCTCCTCTCCGACGACCGCGAGGAGGGTGAGCTGGCCGTGCGCGCGTTCCCGCAGCGGCCGAGCGCCGCGCTGCGCGAGCGCGTGCTGGTGTTCGTCACCCACGGCGAGCCGCGCGCCGCCGCGCAGGCGCTCCGCGCGCTCGCGCGCGACCTCGAGTACGACCACGCCGAGCTGGCGGTCAGCTGCCTGCAGAACCGGGCCGAGGAGGTTCGCCGCGCGGCACTCGAGTTCCTCGTGCACAACGAGAAGGTCCTCGACCACGCGACCGCGGTGTGGAAGGTCGCGAGCGACGACCTCGCGCCGGAGGCGCTCCGCGTGTTCGCGCTGCACTGCCTCGAGGCGCACGGCGCCGCCGACCCCGAGGCGCTGGTGGCACGTGTGCCCGGGATGGGGCCGCAGGAGCGCCTGCTCGCGGCACGCTGCCTCGTGCGCCAGGGCGACGAGCGCTGCGTCGGGATCCTGGTGTCGCTGGTCGCGCGTGACGAGGACCCCGAGGTCGTCGCGTCCGCGCGCCGCCTGCTCGCCTGGCTCACCGGGAGCGGGCCGGGCAGCACGCCCGAACAGTTCGAGGCGGTGTTCATCGCGTCCGGCAAGCGCGTACGCACGCGCTACCTGCCGGCCCACGGGCTCGACCTCTAGTTCGCTGGCCGCCCCCGCGCGGTCACCGCCGCGGCACCTCGCTCAGCAACGCGGCGATCACGTCGAGGTCGACGCCGAAGTGCAGGTGCCAGCGCACCGCGGCCGCGACCCGGTCGAGGTCGTCGGCGGGCAGGAGCGCCGTGCCGGCGCGCCGCTCGACGTTCGGCAGCACGCCGAGGTCCTCCGCACGCAGCAACCATTCCACGTCGACCCGGTAGATCCGCGCGACCGCCTCGAAGGCGATCCAGCGCACCTCGGCCGAGGTCATGACCCGCCTCCGTCGATGCGCGCGCCGCCGGTCACCCGCCCCGGTCCGGCCGCCGCCATCTGCTCCAGCAGCTCGCGCTGCCGGCTGCTGAGCGGCTCGGGCAGGGCGTAGCGGAGCACGATGTAGAAGTCGCCGTGCCCGCCGGCCGCGTTCGCCAGGCCCTGGCCGCGCAGGCGGAGCTTGCTGCCGGCGCGGCTGCCGGCGGGCACGCGCGCGGTCGCGACCCCGCGCGCGGTCCGCACCTCCACCTGGGTGCCGTGCAGCGCCTCCCACGGCGTGACCGGTACGTCCGCCTCCACGTCCGAGCCGCGCACGCGGTAGACCTCGCCGGGCGTCAACTGGATCGTCAGCAGCAGGTCGCCGGGCTCGGCACCGTCGGTGCCCGGCTCGCCCAGCCCACGCAGGCGCACGGTGAGCCCGTCGCGCACGTCCTCGGGGATCTTCAGCGCGACCGTCTTCGTGGTGCGCACCGTGCCGATCCCGGCGCACGCCGGACAGACGTGATCGCCGAGGAAGCCCACGCCGCCGCAGCGCGCGCACGGGCCCGTGGCGGTCAGCGAGAACTCGCGCTTGCCGCCGGCGATCGCCTCGTCCGCGGTCAGCTCGAGCGTGGCGCGCACGTCGGCGCCGCGCTCGGCGTAGCGCGCGTGCCGGCGCGGCCCCCAGCCCACGTCGCGCCCCATCTGGTCGCCGAAGAAGCGGGTGAAGAAGTCCGAGAACGCGCTCGCGCCGCCGAACATGCGCGCGAACTCCTCCGGATCGACCTGCCGCCAGCCCGCGTCGCCGGCGAACTGCTCGCCCTCCTGCCAGCGCGCGCCGAGCTGGTCGTAGCGCTTGCGCTTGTTCGGATCGGAGAGCACCTCGTAAGCCTCGCTGATCTTCTTGAACTCCGCCTCGGCCTTGGGGCGCTCCTTCTCCGGGTGGCGGTCGGGGTGCCACCGCATCGCGAGCTTGCGGTAGGCCTTCTTGATGTCCTCGGCGGAAGCGTCGCGCGGGACGCCGAGCACGGCGTAGTAGTCCTGGAACTGCACCACGGCTAGGCGGCCCTTATCGCACTCCGCCGGCCGCCGGACCAGACCGCCGCGCGAACGCGAAGAACAGCACGAGTCCGATCCCGAGCCAGACGACGAACCGCGTCCACGAAGTCGCCGGCAGGCCGGCCATGGTGTAGACGCAGGCCGCGATCGCCAGCGGCGCGACGACCCAGACCGCCGGCACGCGGAACGGGCGGGGCAGGTCGGGGCGTTTGACGCGCAGCACGAGCACGCCGAGGCTGACCGACGCGAACGCGAGCAACGTGCCGATGTTGCACAGCTCGTAGGCGAGCCCGTCGTCCATGACCGCGGTGGCGAGGCCGACGAACACGCCGGTGAGCACCGTCGCGACGTGCGGCGTGCGGTAGGTACCGTGCACCGCGCCGAACCGGCGCGGCATCAGGCCGTCGCGCGCCATGGCCATCAGGATGCGGGGCTGGCCGAGCTGGAACACGAGCAGGACCGCGGTCATCGACACGACCGCGCCGAGACCGACGATCAGTTCGACGGCCGGCAGGTGCGCCTGCTCGAACGCGGTCACCAGGGGGTTCGACGCCTTGAGCTGCGCGTACGGCAGCATGCCGGTCGCGACCGCCCCGACCGCCATGTAGATCAGCGTGCAGATCGCGAGCGCGCCGAGGATGCCGCGCGGCATCGTGCGCTGCGGATCCCTGGTCTCCTCGGCCGCGGTCGAGATCGCGTCGAAGCCGATGAACGCGAAGAACACGATCGCCGCGCCCTGATGGATGCCGGTCCAGCCGTTGGGCGCGAACGGCCGCCAGTTGCCCGGATCGACGTAGAACGCGCCGACGCCGAGGAACAGCACGAGCACGACGAGCTTGATCAACACCATCACGTCGTTGGCACGCGCGCTCTCGCGGATGCCGCGCACGAGGAGCATGGTGATCACCGCGGTGATCGCGACCGCGGGCAGGTTGATGCACAGCGGCTGCCCGAACAGCCCCGGTGCGTCGGCGGCGATCGCTTCGAGTCTGGCCCGCTCGGCGGCGTCGCCGAGCGCCACGGCGGTCGCGATCTGCTCCTGCAGGTCGTACCACCCGACCCCGAGCCAGCCGGGCAGGGTCACCCCGAACGCGCCGAGCACGCCCTGCAGGTAGCTCGACCACGAGATCGCGACCCCGACGTTGCCGATCGCGTACTCCAGGATCAGGTTCCAGCCGACGATCCACGCCGCCAGGCGGCCGAGCGTCAGGTACGAGTAGGTGTACGCCGAACCCGCGGCCGGCAGCATCGCCGCCATCTCGGCGTAGCACAGGCCGGCGAGCGCGCACACGCCGCCGAGGAGCAGGAACGAGAGCACCACCGCCGGCCCGGCGCCGGCGCGGTCCGCGCTGCCCGCGGCCGCGTCGCCGAGGGTCGAGAAGATGCCCGCGCCGATCACCGCACCGATCCCGAGGAACACGAGCTGCTTGGTGCCGAGCACGCGGCGCAGCCCGGAGCCCTCGCCCGCCGCGTCGGCGCGCATCGCGTCGATGTCCTTCACCTCGAACAGACTCATGTCGCCTTCCTCTCCTTCAACGTCACGCCCTCGCGCCGCGCGATCCACAGACTGCAGATGAGATCGGACAGCACGTTGGGCATCGTGCGCGTCATGTCGACCAGCCGGTCGACGCCGAGGATCAGCCCGAGGTACTCGGGTGGCACGTCGACCTGGATCAGGACCACCGCGAGAAGGGGCAGCGACCCGCCGGGCACGCCCGCGGCGCCGATCGCGGTGAGCACCGACAGGCACAGCACGAAGACCTGCTCGGGGAGGGCGAGATCCACCCCGGCGACCTGGGCGAGGAACAGCACCGACACGCCCTCGAACAGGGCGGTCCCGTTCATGTTCATGGTCGCGCCGAGCGGCAGCACGAAGCCGGCGATCGGCTGCGGGACACCGAACTCCTCGGTCGCGGTGCGGATCGAAGTCGGCAGGGTCGCGCTCGACGACGAGGTCGAGAACGCGGTGACCAGCAGCGCGCGGCAGCGGCCGAAGAAGTGGACCGGCGACAGGCCGACGAGCAGCCTGACCGCGAGCCCGAGCACGACGAACAGGTGCAGGAGCAGGCCGCACAGCGCGACCGACACGTAGCCGCCGAGCGCCTGAAGCAGCGGCAGACCGAGCTTCGCGGTGGTCGAGAAGATCAGGGCGAACACGCCGAGCGGCGCGAGCCGCATCGCGTAGCCGAGGATCTTCACGCACACCTCGTAGAGCGCCTCCAGCACCGCGAGCAGCGGCGCGACCTTCTCGCGCAGGAGCTGGGTCGCGGCGATGCCGACGAACAGCGCGAAGAAGATCACGCCGAGCGCCTCGCGTTCGTCGCCCGCGGCGCGCACCACGTTGCGCGGCACGATGTTGACGAACGTGTCGAGCGAGAAGCCCGTGCCCGCGCGCCCCTGCTCGATCTTCGCCGCCGCGTCCTGCGCGAACTGCTGGCGCAGCTCGGCTGCGGTCGCGGGGTCCATCGCGAGACCCGGGGTGAAGGTGTTCACCATGA
Organism: Planctomycetota bacterium; assembly: GCA_035305285.1. Taxonomy (GTDB): domain Bacteria; phylum Planctomycetota; class UBA1135; order UBA1135; family UBA2386; genus DATGPD01. The sequence continues at coordinate 643 of DATGPD010000155.1, read as the reverse complement.
GGAGACCGATGCTGACCGCCGCCGCGGTCGAGCCGACGAACCAGGCGAGCGTGCGCGCCCCGATCTTCCCCACTCGCCGCACGTCGCCGACGCTGGCGACGCCGAGCACCAGCGAGGAGAACACGAGCGGCACGACGACCATGAACAGCATGCGCAGGAACACCTGCCCGATCGGGTTCATGACCCGGTCCGCGAACCACACCAGGTTGTCGTAGGCGAGCGAGGTCCTGCCTTCGGCCGGCTTCGGGAACGCGAGGTTGCAGGCGAGCCCGGCGGCCGCGCCGAGCAAGAGGCCGATCAGGATCTTGGTGGCGAGCGAGACGCGCCGCGGTGGGTCCTGCGCCATGGTCGCCGCGGACGATACGGCGGTCGCGCGCGGCCGGCCGCAAGGTTTCCGGGTTCGCGCGCCGCGTGCTCCGGCCGCGTCGTGCGCCGCGCGCGCACATCTCGGGCGAGATTGGCGCGCCCGTCGCGGGCCGCGCGCGCTCGAATGCGCGCATGCTGTGTTGCCTCGCGCTCGCGGCCGCCGTCGCCGCAATCCAGGACGACAAGCCCGCCCAGACCCCGCCCATGCGCTGGACCGGGGTGCTCGATGAAGCGGAGTTCCAGAAGCTGCACGAGCTGACCAGGGAGCAGGCGCCGC
>DATGPD010000154.1:0-2667 GCA_035305285.1 Planctomycetota bacterium | reverse complement strand
CCGTCCACGATCAGCGCCTTGCCGCCCGGAGCGCTCGGCGCGAGGAGCACGGCACCCTCGCCGACCATGCGCAGCCCCTTGTTGGTCGAGAACCCGTTGTACTGCCCCGCGCGGACGACGATCAGGTCACCCGGGGCGGCGGCGGCGACGGCCGGCGGGATGTCGAAGAAGTCGGTGCCGGGGCCGTTGTTGACGTCGACCACCCAGGTGCGCTGGGCGAGGGCCGCCGGTGCGGTGGCGAGGACAGCTAGCAGCAGGCGCATGGTGCGCGAAGTCTACCGGGCGCGCCGCGCGCCCGGTACGGCCGGCACCAGGGCGGCGTTCCCGTACGCCGCCGGCCGTCAGGGCTGGGGCTGCGTGTCACCGTCGTGGCGGTGGCGCCGCGCGCGCAACGCTTGCCGAAGGGGAAGAGGCGCGGCGACGCGGACCGATCCGCGTCTCGGGTGTTCCCGCTGCTTCGGCGCGGCGACCGTCGTGCTTCCCGGCGCGTGCCCGCCTCTTCGGCTTGTTCGACGACGAGCGGTGCCGCGTTCCGGAATCCCGCGCAGCCGTGACCGGATCGCGCGGCAGGGGCAGGTGCGGCTGCGCGGCGGGGCACACCGGCGAGGCACATGGCCACGACGAGGGTCACGAACCTGCGCGGCGCCGCGCGTGCCCGACGGCAGACGTGAGACGAGCCAGGAAGGGAGACCCGAGACGACGACGTCGGTGCCAACGGGCGCCGCCCCCCCCTGGTCCTTCCGACTGGCCCTTCCGACGCCTGCGTCAGCGTCGAGTCTCTCGGCGACCGGCCGTGGGACTTGCTACCAAGCGCATGGCCGATGCATCGAGAAGGTCGCGCCGCAGGCAGGGCTGTCCACATGGCTCGCCCCGCGCGGCGCGAGGCGGCGCCGCCCCGCCTCACTTGCGGTGCTCGGGGTACTCCCAGCGGCCGAGGTGCTTCCGCGACCACTCGTAGAAGAACCGGATGCCGCGGTCCGACTCGCCGGTGCCGTCGCCGCCCATCTCGAAGTTCGGTCCCGTGCCCTGCCGGCCGCGCACGTCCTCGACGTACGGCGAGCGGAACAGCAGCCCCGTGCGCGGCGACTCCAGGTACGCGCGCCACGTCGCCTCGAGGCGGGCGCGCTGGAAGCTCTGGAACACGCCTTCGTTCCCCGACATGTCCTCGTCCGGCGACTCGGTGTTCAGCACGAAGCCGCGCTCGGGCACGGACATGGCCTCGTGGATCATCACCACGTCACAGCCCGGATAGTCCGGCGGCGAGCCGTTCAGGTGGTTGGGGCAGATGCCGACCTCGATCTGCGGCGCCACCGCCTTGAACCACCCGGTGAGCATCGCCTTCTTGCGCTCGCCGTCCGGCTCGCGGAACACGTCGTGGTCGATCCGGGTCGGGTGATGGAACTCCTGGAAGAGGTTGACCACCACGTTGCGCAGCTTGCGCTTCTCCAGGAATGCGGCGGTCTCCTCGATCCCGCGCCGGACCGCGGCCTCGTCGCGCAGGAGCTGATCCTTGCGCGGCATCATCACGTTGATGCAGACCACCATGCCGCGCCGGTCGGCGGCGCGGATCACCTGCTCCAGCCGCCGCGCGAACGCGGGGATCAGCCTGCCGTCGGGGGTGAAGGCGTTCGGGCCGGCGTCGACGTCGGGGAAACCGCCGTTCGTGCCCTGCAGCGACACCCCGATCAGGTTGATGCCGTGGTCCGCCATCACGTCGAGGTTGTTGAGCAGCCGCTGCGTGACCGCCGGGCTCAACAGCGCGTTGTTGCAGCGCAGACCCCAGAGCTTGATCGGGTGTCCGCCGAGGAACGCGCGCTCGTCGCGCACTTCGAACTCGCGCGTCGGCGCCGGCTCGGCGTCGGCGGCCGGCGCCGACTCCTTCACGTGCACCGGGTACTCCCAGCGCCCGACGTGCTCCTTCACCCAGTCGTAGTAGACGCGCACACCGCGGTCGCCGACGGTGGCGCCGTTGCCGCCGATCTCGGGGTGCGGCGCGGTGCCGCTGTAGTTGCCGATGCCCTGGATGAACGCGGCGTGGAACATCATCGCCGCGTTCGGCGCCGCGCGGTAGCGCTCACAGTCGGCGAGGATGAAGTCGCGCTGGCCTTCGCTGAACACGCCGTCGTTCTCGTACGAGTCCTGCTTCTGCGTCTCGACGTTGACGACGAAACCCTTCTCGGGGATCGGCATCGTCTTCTGGATGATGCGCACGTCCATCCCGGGGAACTCGTCGCTCGTCGGCGACTTCTGGTACGGGCACACGCCGACCTCGATGCCCGGCGCGACCTCCTTGAACCAGCGCGCGAGCTGCGCCTTCTTCTCCGCGCCGTTCGGCTCGCGCAGCAGGTCCTGGTCGGCGCGCTCGGTGTGGTCGAATTCGTGCACCAGGTCGACGAACACGTTGCGCAGACGGCGATCGCGCAGGAACGCGGCGGTCTCCTTCACCGCGCGCTCGATGGCCGCGGTTCCGTCGAGCTGCTGGTCCTTGCGCGGTGAGAACAGGCCGACGCACACGACCATGCCGCGGCGGTCGGCCTCGCGGATCAGCCACTCCAGGCGCCGCGCGACGTCGGGCTTGAGCGATCCGTCCCGCTTGAAGCCGTTGAGGCCGGCGTCGGGGTCCGGCCACCCGCCGTGGCTGCCCTGGATGTAGGTCCCGATCAGGTT
>DATGPD010000153.1:0-2523 GCA_035305285.1 Planctomycetota bacterium | reverse complement strand
GGCTTCGCGGCCCGCGGCGAGTCGTCCCTGCGGCTCGCGGCCGGTGAGGTTCAGCCGGATGCCGCCCACGGCCAGGCCGTTGTGCACCGGAAAGCACAGGCTCGCAGCCGCGTCGACGCCGAGCGTGGGCGGCGCATGCGTCGCGGCGGGCGCGGGCCGCAGCGCGTCGCGGACCGGGCGCAGCAGGTCTTTCGCCCAGCGCGGCAGCCGTTGCGCAGCGCGATCGACGCCGCCGCCCGAAGTGGCCTGCGCGTTGCTCTCTGGCAGCGCGACGGTGACGCCGAGCGCGACCAGGATCCGGCGCAGCAGGAACTGCGCGCCGAACCACCACGCCATGCCGTGCGCGGCGAGCACGATCACCGGCACGTCGTCCAGCGCGTCGACGATCGTGCCGACCTCGCGATCGACCGCCGCGTAGACCTCGCGCATCGGCTCGACCTGCGCGGCGACCGCGCGATCGTGCGCGGGGTGGTGCGGGTCGTGCACGTGCCAGCACTGGTGGCCGGCGCAGTGCGCCTCGGTGAAGACCTGCATCGCGAAGTCCCAGCGCTCGAGCGACAGCACGTGGCGCGTGATCTCGCCCTTGAGCTTCGCGCCGCGCGTCAGGCGCGAGACGAACTCGCGGTAGTCGTCGGCGTTGCGACGCTGACCGTCGCAGCTCGACCCCAGCGGATGGCTGCCGAAGCGTCGCGCGATGTCGTGTTGCAGATCCTGCGGATGCGCGCAAAAGCCGTACAGCGCATCGTGCGAGCCCCACTCGACGGTCTGCACGCCGTTGATCTTCGGGGACAGCCGGGTCAGCGGCACGTCGAGGATCGCGACGCGGTGCCCCTGCGCGCCGAGGTGCTCCCAGAACGGCGGTGCTTTCGTGACTTCGCCGGCCGCCACCTCGTAGTAGTCGTAGCTGCCGGGACGCAGCTGCACCAGGCTGTGGTGGCCGTGCCCGGCCGGCGAGACGCCGGTGTAGAACGACGGCCAGGTCGACCCGACGCAGAAGCCCTCGAGGCCGCCGCTGCGGCCGCTCAGGCCCTCCCGCATCAGGCGCGCCAGGTTCGGCATCGTGCCGTCGGCGCTCCAGCGTTCGACCAGCAGCGGGTCGGCCGCGTCGATGCCGAGGACGAGCAGGCGCGGCTTCATCGCGCGTTCGCGGCGGGCGAGAGCGTTGCGACCAGCAGGCGCCGCGTGTACGACAGGTAGCGCCAGCCGTGCCGGCCGCCGAGCGAACGAAGGTGCCAGCCCCACGCGGCGCGGCGCCGGCCACCCTGCAGCTCGGCGCGCGCGGCGTCGTGGCAGGCGCCGGCGAGGCGTCGCTCGAGCGCCCGCTGCAGCTCCGGCGGCAACTCGTCGTCGAGCAGGCTGCGGATGGCCGCGGGCAGGCCGAGCGCGCATTCGCGCGACAGCCACAACGAATCCGGAGAGTCGTCGCGGTGCACGAAGCCTGCGCGATCGAGGAACGCGATGCGGCAGCGTCGCGCCAGGCGCAGCGCCAGCGAGGTCCACTCGAGGTAACGCGGAAGGCCGTCGAACAGCTCGCGCGGCACTGCCTCGGTGCGGAACAGCGCGCCGCCCGGCGACAGCCACGACATCTGCGCGAGTGCCGACAACGGGTCGGCCGCGAGCCGGTCGACCCGGTCGAGCAGCAGGTGGTCGCCCGAGCGGCCGCGCACGATGCCGTTGGACACCACGACGTCGAACCCGGGGCGCCCGTCGATGAGCGCGAGCCGCTCGGCAAGCGTCCCGGGAAGCAGCAGGTCGTCGTCGTCGAGCTCGCAGAACCAGCGCGCGTCGACGAGATCGCGGCCCGCGCGCAGCGCGCCGGGCAGGTCGGCCGGACCGACCCGGGCCACCCGGAGGTCGGCGCGGCGAGAAAGTGCTTCGACGAGCGACGGGTCGAACTGGTCGCCGTTGACGACGACCAGCGGCACCGCTCGCACGCCCGCCTGCGAGACCACGCTGTCGATCGCGGCGCGCAGCGCGTCGGCACGCTGCGGCCGCGCCAGCGTCGGCATAATCACGCTGACCGTCTCGGGTGCGCCGGATGGGGGACGGGCGGGCATCGCCGCGACTCTATGCCATCGCAGAGGCGATTCCAAGGCGCGCGGCACCGGCGGTCGGAACGAGGGACTGTTTGGAAGCGGATGCGCGCCGGCAGCGGCCGGGTGAAACGATCGAGGCGGACCTGTGCATCGTCGGTGCCGGGCCCGCGGGCCTGTCCCTCGCGCACGCGCTGCTCGGCAGCGGCCTGCAGGGGGTGGTGCTCGAGAGCGGCGGGCGCGACTTCGATCGCGTGGCACAGGCGCTGAACGAGGCGCAGGTGGTGGGCAGTGCCTACGGCGACCTGCTGCAGACGCGCCAGCGTCAGGTCGGCGGAACCGCCAACGCGTGGAACTCGGAGGTCGACGGCGAGGTGGCGGCCAAGTTCGTCCCGCTCGACCCGATCGATTTCGTCGAGCGCGCGGAAGTGCCGCTCGGCGGCTGGCCCTTCGGGCGCGAGGAGCTCGACCGCTGGTACGAGCAGGCGCA
>DATGPD010000152.1:0-2249 GCA_035305285.1 Planctomycetota bacterium | reverse complement strand
TCGGCCACCAGGGCGCGCTGCGCCTGCTCGTCAACCTGCTCACGCCGTGAACGCGCGCCGCGAAGGTGGTGGTGCGGGGAGAGGGACTCGAACCCTCACGGCCTCGCGGCCAGCGGATTTTAAGTCCGCTGCGTCTACCGGTTTCGCCATCCCCGCACGCCGCGCCAGCGTAGCACGCCGCCACCGGACTCGCGCCCGCGATCGCGCGGCATCGGGCGCGATGTTGCGCGCGCGTTCCCCGCGGGCGACAAGTGCGTCGTGCACGTCGTCATCGTCGGAGGCGGATTCGGCGGGCTGGCGGCGGCGCGTGCCCTGCGGCGCGCGCGCGTCCGGATCACGCTGATCGACCGGCAGAACTACCACCTGTTCCAGCCGCTGCTCTACCAGGTCGCGGGCGCGGTGCTCTCGCCGGCCGACATCGCGGCGCCCATCCGCTCGATCCTGCGCCGGCAGCGCAACGTCGCCGTGCGGCTCGCCACCGTCGCGCACATCGACCTCGCGGCGAAGGAAGTCATCCTCGCCGACTTCGAGCGGGTCGCCTACGACCGCCTGATCGTCGCCGCGGGGGCGCGGAGCCACTACTTCGGGCACGACGAGTGGCGCGCGATCGCGCCGACCTTGAAGACCCTGGAGGACGCGGTCGCGATCCGCCAGCGCGTGCTGCTCGCGTTCGAGAAGGCCGAGTGGGCCGCGCGCGACGCCGAACGCCGCCGCCTGCTCACCTTCGTCGTGATCGGCGGCGGCCCGACCGGTGTCGAGCTCGCGGGCACGCTCGTGGAGCTGGCGAAGCACACGCTGCAGCGCGACTTCCGCAACATCGACTCGCGCACCGCGCGCGTGCTGCTGATCGAAGCCGGCCCGACCGTCCTGCCCGGTCTCCCGCCGCGCCTGCAGGAACGCGCGCTGCGCGACCTGCGCGACCTCGGCGTCGAGGTGATGCTCGGCAAGCCGGTCGAATCGATCACCGCGAACACGGTCGTCGTCGGCGGCGACGCGATCGAGGCCGGCACCATCCTGTGGGCGGCGGGCGTGAAGCCCGTGCCGCTCGCCGAGGCGTTCGGCGTCCCGCTCGACCGGGGTCGCGTCGTCGTCGAGCCCGACCTCAGCATCCCCGGCCACCCCGAGGTCGCGGTCGTCGGCGACCTCGCCTGCTTCCGCGGCGACGACGGCAAGCCGTTGCCGGGCGTGGCACCCGTCGCGATCCAGATGGGGCGCCACGCCGCGCGGAACGTCGAACGCGCGCTCGCAGGGCAGCCGCCGCTGCCGTTCCGCTACCACGACCGCGGCACGCTCGCGACCATCGGTCGCCGCCGCGCGGTCGCGTGGATCGGGCGGTGGCAGTTCACCGGCTTCGTCGCCTGGGTGGTGTGGCTGTTCGTCCACCTCCTCGCGATCGTCGGCTTCCGCAGCCGGCTCGTCGTGCTGCTGGAGTGGGCGTGGAGCTACTTCACCTTCCAGCGCGGCAGTCGCCTGATCCGGCGCGAGCGCAGCGACCACACGCCGGCCGGCGCGCTGTGAGGGCCAGGCAGGCCGGCGACACGCGGCACGGCGCGATCGACCCGGCAACCGCGCGTCGATCCGCGGGCGCGGCGCGAGCTGCACCCGCCGCGCGGACGCTCAGGCCTTCTTGTCCTTCCCGCCGTCCTTCTGAGCCTGCGCGCGCTGCTCCTTCTCCTTGCGCTTGCGCGCCTTGATGGCCTTGTGGTGCTTCTTGCGGACGTTCTTGGTCTTGGAGTTGGGCATCGGTCGCGGGTAGGGCGGCGGAGTGTGCCCGCCGGACCGCGCCGGCGTCAAGGACGGCGTCCGGGGCGTGGTCCCCGGGGCGACCGCGCTACACTTGCGGACCGTGTCGTCCCGCCTCCTCTGCCTCGGCGCCCTCCTCTTGTGTGCGCGGGGTTCCGACCCCGTGCCGACCTCGTTCACCGTCCTCGGCGGATTCGAGTACCGGCCCGGGATGGAGCTGCCGAAGGAGGTCCTCGAGCTGGACGGCAAGACCGTGCGCGTGCAGGGCTTCATGCAGCCCGAGAAGGAGGGCGAGACCGACGTCGAGTTCTTCCTCCTGATCAACGACGCGTGCGGCTGCGAAGGCACGCCGATGCTCAACGAGATCATCTACTGCGCGATGCCCGAAGGGCAGACGGCCAAGGTCGTCCCCGGCGTCGTCAAGGTCGTGGGCACGCTGTACGTCGGCGAAGAGAAGGAAGACGGCGAAGTCGTCGGTCTCTACTACCTCGATGTCGACAAGATCG
>DATGPD010000151.1:0-3253 GCA_035305285.1 Planctomycetota bacterium | reverse complement strand
AGCCGCCGCAGCCCGCGCCGCCGATCGTGTTGCTCGCCGACGGATAGACGAAGGTCCGCACGTACACCGGATAGCCCGCCGAGCTGGCCGGATAGGCGACGTGGAACACGCGCGTGTCGTCGTTGAAGCACACCGTCGGCGCGCTGCTGTCGGCCGGGCCGGTATAGAGCGCCGCGCTCTCCGCGACCGCCGCGTCGTAGCCGATGCGCAGCGCGTAGGTGTCCCACGCGCTGGTGTAGTAGACCGCGGTCCAGTGCGAGCGCGTCGCGCTGTCGAACGCGATGTCGGGGGCGAAGAACTGCCCGCCGGTGCGCAGGACCTTGTCCTGGTGGAACGTCGGCGCAGCCGCGCCGTCGGCGAAGTCGAAGCGCCGGGCACGCAGCGTGTGCATCCAGGACAGGATGTGTCCCGGCGTGGCGAGCCCGTAGACCACCATGTAGCGGCCGTCGCGGCCATCGATCACCGGGCGGAGCTTGTGGTCGGTGGAGGTGGCGGGGATGTGCACGCGCGCGGTCGTGGTGCCCGCGGGGGTGACGCGCACGAGTGCGACGTCCCAGTCGTCGCCCGGCACCGCGCGGATGTACTCGCCGAAGGCGACGACCCACGAGCTGCTGCCGCCGGCGGACTGCTTGTTCACCCGCACGCCGCCGCGGTCATACGTCGTGCCCGAGGGCGAGCCGGCGAGGTGGAACGGGGCCCCGTACGTGTTCGCCGCGGTGTCGACCAGGATGCCGAGTGCGTCGCCGTAGAACGGCGCGCCGACGGGGTTCTCGCTCTTCAGCACGATGAGCGCGCGGTTGCCGGTCGAGAACGCCGCGGTCCCGCCGACGTCGGGTTCGGTCCAGGTTTCGCTGGCCGGCTTGTTCACGAAGGTGACGTCGGTGTTCAGCGTGTGGTTGCCGGACGCGTGCAGGTGGTAGCGCAGCCAGGAGTAGTTGTTCGAAGTGGGGAACCGGCGCTCCAGCGCGATGATCCACTTCAACGTGCCGCCGACGAACGCGGCGGACACGTGGTCGGTGCTCCACGACGCATCGAGGTCGGTCCACACCGTCGTGCTGATCGCGCCGAGGTCGTCGGGGATCACCCGCGCGAACGCGTCGTAGTCGGTGCCGGCGCTGGCGCGGCGGTAGACGACCATCAGTTCGTTGGCGACGTCGTCGCGCGCGAGTTCGAGCCCGCTCGCGTACTCGCCGCCGGTCGACAGCGTCACCGGTGACAGGAGGGGGTCGACCACCACCGGGAACGCGGCCTGGGCCAGCCACTGTCCCGAAAGGCGCAGGCTGATCGCGCCCTCACGGAAGGCGGTTTCCATCGCGGCACGGCGACCCAGCGCGTCGATCGCCACAGCTGCGCCGTAGGCGACGCGCGGCGTGCCCTGCGCGTCGGCGAAGGTGAGCGCACCGTGGTGCCAGTCGGCCGCGGGTGCGCGCAGTTCGGACTCGATCGCGCCGGTGATCACGAGGTCGCCCGCGGGCAGGCGCTCGTGCAGGACGAAGGTCTGCTCGACGCCGTCATCGCGGACGTCGTAGGCCTCGGTCACCGCGCCGTGGCGCAGCTCGTAGCGCCAGTCGGTGGCGCGCGCCTGCGCCGCGGCCAGCGGCTGGGTCACCACGGCGCCGCCGACCGCGATCGACGTCGTCCGCCAGCGCAGCGGCAGGTTGCGCGGCGCGTCCTTGCCCAGCACCGGATAGAAGGCGATGCCGTCGTCGAACCTGGCCTTGTAGTGCGCGCCGGACGCCCACAGGCCGCCGCCCGTGCCGTTGTCGGGAGCGACTTCGCGGATCGGCGTGAGGAACGGGGACGGGCCGAGCCGCGCGGGGGCCGGCACGGCCTCCCCGGCCTGCGGCGCGGCGAACAGGAGCGTCGTGAAGAACGGGGTCAGGAGGGCGGTCAGGTCGAACGGCCGGACCGGAAGGGGGAGTCGCATCGGATTCTCGCGTGCATTCGGGTTCCCGGCGTGAGCCGGGGGCGCCGACGGCGCCACCTTCCGGAGTTGGGGGCGGACGCGAGTGCAACACCGTCTCCCGGGAAAACCGGGGCTCGGCCGCGGCGCACGTTCGGCGTGCGGGACGGGACGGGCCTGACCCCGTGGCAACGGGCTCGCGGCGTCCCCTCTCGCCCGGCGCTGTGATCTTGCGGGCCGGCGTGGAGGCTGGGACGGCGCCGGAGGCCGCTCCCGGACCCGCCGTGGTCGAGGCCGCTAGATTCCTGCATCGGCTCCCGCCGCTCGTGGCTCCCTTGCGGTGATGCGAGCCCAGCCCGCATGACGAACGCCGCCGAAGCCCTGCTGCGCGATGGGGCGTGGCTGCGCCGGCTGGTCGTCCACCTCGCGAGTCGGTCGGCTCGCCCGGCGTGGCGGTCACGACCGCCGCCGGATCGGAGTGCCGTGCCGCTCGTGCGCGGCAACGCGCTCAAGGTGGTGGTGCGCTGGCGGAGCGGCCGACCGGCGCGGGCCGCACCGGGCTGTCCGTCACCGGGGCTTCCCGCCAGCTCCGCCTGACCTCACGGGACAACGGCCACACGGTGGCGTTGTCCGCGAGCACCGGGACGGTCGAGGTGTCCGGCCTGCGCGGGGGGGCCTCCGCCGAGGGCCGCGAGGTGCGCTTCATCGTCGGCGACGGCGAGGTCGGGCCGATCGCCTGCGCTGAGGGCGTGGACGTCGGGCGCTGCGCGCCCGACTTCTTCTCCAGCCGGCGCACGCCCCGGCCGTTTGCGTCGTTGCCCGGTCGGTTCGCCCCTCGCGGGCGGTCCGCTCGACGCGCCGGCATCCCCGGACGCGTCACCGCCCTCACGATCGACGTGGACGGCAGGAACACGGCAGGCAGCGCCGGGAGCGCATCCGGTCGAGCGTCGGGAACTCGAAGTGACGCTCGACGGCGAGCGGATCGCCGTTCGCTCCGTCCCGCCGGGGGATCGCGGACCCGGGCGTGCCGGCGCTGTACGCCCGGCCGCCGTCCGCCGCATTCCCGAGTTTTCCGTGGCACCTGCCGCGGCCATCCCGCGCGATCGCCGGCACTCCCGAGAGCGAGCGAAACACCGAACGCCTGGACCCGAGTATGAACCGAATCTCGATCACCATCCCGATGGCGCTCGCGGCGCTCAGCGCCTGCCAGGCGCCGATTGCCGAGCCCCCCGCGCCTTCCAAGGAAGGGGCCCGCCTGCGCCCCGGCTTCGAGGCCTACCACCGCCCGGTCAGCACGCGCTCGCGCGAGGCGCAGGCGTTCTTCGACCAGGGGATGCAGTGGCTCTACGG
>DATGPD010000150.1:0-5889 GCA_035305285.1 Planctomycetota bacterium | reverse complement strand
CAGCGTCGCCGAGGCGCAGGCTGCCGCCGCGGGCGGCGTGCCGCCGGCGCGCTCGGGGGGCGAGCCGAAGATGGCCCCGAGCGAGCCCGAGCCGCGCACGGTCGCGCAGCGCAAGGCGAGCACACGCAAGCGCAAGAGCGGCTGAACGGAGTGGGGGCGACGCTGCCTTACGTCGAGCCGATGCTCGCCGTGCTGGGCGAGCCGTTCGACTCCGAGGAGCACCTGTTCGAGGTCAAGTGGGACGGGTTCCGCGCGCTCGCCACGATCGACGGCGACGGCCTGCGCTTGCGCAGCCGGCGCCGGCTCGACATGACCCGGCGCTTCGCCGACCTTTCGTGCCTGGCCAGGGCCGGGGAAGGCGTCGCGCTCGACGGCGAGGTCGTCGGGTTCACCGACGGGCGGCCGGACTTCGAGCGCCTGCTGGAGCGCGACGCCGGGCCGGTCGCGTTCATCGCCTTCGACCTACTGTACGACCGCTGGACCAGCCTGCTCGCGCGTCCGCTGCACGAACGACGGGCGCGGCTGGCCGCGGTCGTGCAGCGGATCGACGACCCGCGCGTGCAGCTTTCCGACGGCGTGGTCGGCGCCGGCAAGGCGTTCTTCGCCGCGATCACCGCGCGCGGTTTCGAGGGCGTGGTCGGAAAGCGCCTCGACAGCGTGTACGAGGCCGGGCAACGCACCGGCGCGTGGACGAAGGCCAAGCGGGTGCAGATGGTGCACTGCGTCGTGCTCGGCTATCTCGCCGAAGCCGGCGACTTGCGCAGCCTCCTGCTCGGAGCGCAGGACGAGGCCACGGGCGCGCTGCGCTACGTCGGCCGCTGCGGCAGTGGGCTCGACGCGACGACGCGACGGGCGATGCTGCCGTGCCTGCGCGCGCGCCACCGCGCCGCGCCGCTGGTCGCGTGCAGCGAGCGCGCGCAGTGGGTTGAGCCCGGCGTGTACTGCGTCGTAAAGTTCGTCGAGCGCACGCGGAGCGGGCACCTGCGCGCGCCGGTGTTCGTCGACTGGTCTCTCGCGTGATCCGATCCCGATTCGACGGCGGAGGCGGTGGCGGCGGGTCGCTCGCCGGATGCGAGGTCACCGTCTGCGGCCGCCTGCTCGCGCTGTCGCGCACCGAGGCGGCGCGCTTGTGCGCCGAGCGCGGCGCGCGCCTCGTCGCGGTGCCGCGTCCGTCGACGCGCGTCGCGGTGGTCGTCGACCGGGACAGCGCCGGCGCGCGCCGGGTCGAGCGCCTGCGCGCCGAGGGCCATCCGATCGCCGCGATCGACGAGGCCGCGTTCCTCCGCCTGCTCGGCGTGGCGGTCGACCTCGACCGCCTGTTCTCGATCGACCAGCTCGCCGGCGCCGCCGGGGTTCCGGCGCGCACCGTGCGCGAGTGGGTGAAGCACGGCTTCCTGCAGCCGACGCGCACGATCCGCCGGCTCGCCCTGTTCGACTTCAAGCAGCTCGCCTGCGCGCGCGACCTCGCGGCGTTGCGCCGCGACGGGGTCAAGCCCGCGCGCCTGCGCCGCGCGCTCCGCCAGCTCGCGCGCTGGCACCGCGGCGGGGACTCGCTCGCCGCGGCGCTCGCCGGGCTGATGCAGGGCGACGACCTGCTCGTGCGCCTGCCGGACGGCCGGCTCGCCGAGCCCTCCGGCCAGCTCCGCCTGCAGTTCGACCTGCCCGCGTCGCGCGCACCGGTGGTGCACCTGCGGCGGCAGGCGCTCGACCCGGTCGAGGCGTTCGAGCGGGCGCTGGCCGCCGAGGAGGCGGGTGACCACGCGGCCGCCCTCGAAGGCTACGAGGCCGCGCTCGCCGGGCTGGGCCGCGAGCCGGAGATCCTGTTCAACGCCGGCAACGCGCTGTTCGCGCTGGGCCGCCCGGCGGACGCGGCGGCCTACTTCCTCGAAGCGGTGCAGGGCGACGCCGAGTTCGCGCAGGCGTGGAACAACCTCGGCAATGCTCTGGTGGAGCTGGGCCGCATCGAGTACGGCGTGCTCGCCTACCGCAAGGCGCTCGCGATCGAACCCGACTACGCCGACGCGCACTTCAACCTCGGTGAGGCGCTGCACCGCAGCGGCGCGGCCGACGCCGCGCGCGAACACTTCGAGGCCTACCTGCGGCGCGACGCGTTCAGCCGCTGGGCGGCACGCGCGCGCGCCCGCCTGCGGGAAGGGAGTTCGGTGTCGTGACCGCGACCGCCGACCCCGCACGCGAGCCGCAGCCGCCGATCGTGTTCTACGACGGCGGGTGCGGGCTGTGCAGCCGCTTCGTGCGCCGCGTGGCGCGCGCCGACCGCAAGGGCGAGATCCGCTTCGCGCCGCTGCAGGGCGAGACCGCGCGCGCGCTCCTGCCGCCGCTGCCCGCCGACCCGGCGCGCTGGGGCGTGCTGTACCTCGACGAGGAGGGCCTGCACGGCGAGTCGGACGCGACCTGGCGCATCTGCAAGCGCGCCGGCGGCGCGCTGCGCCTGCTGTCGTGGATGCGCATCATCCCGCGCTTCGTGCGCAACCCGGTGTACCGCTGGATCGCGAAGCACCGCTACCGCTGGTTCGGCCGGCGCGACGACTGCCCGGTGCCCGACCAGGCGATGCGCGCGCGCCTGCTGCCGTAGCGGCACTGCGGCGGCGGCTCCCCCGTGCCGCGCTCCGGAAGAGCGGGGCGCGCGCCTACCGCTTGTCGCTGTTCGGGTAGTTCCGGCGCGGCAGTTCCTTGCGCAGCTTGGCCGCGTGCGCGAGCAGCGCCTGCTCCGCCGCCTCCGGCGTCATCCCGAGCAGGTCGAACAGCGTGCCCTTGCGCAGGCCGCCGTTCTGCTTGTGCGCGACGAGCAGCTCCATCGCCGTGCCGCGTCGCTTGCCGCCGTCGCCGTGCAGCAGCCAGTGCACGACGAGCGCGGCGTGCGGGTAGCCGGCGGCGTAGTCGTCCCAGCGCGCCTCGCTCAGGTGGGCGAACTCGGCGAGTGGCATCAGTTCGTTCCGCGCCGCGAGGTCGAGCGCGACGCCGAGGTCGTCGTCGACGACCTCACCGAAGCGCGCGCTCTTGCCGTCGCCCGGCTTGTCGAGCACGAGGCTCTCCAGGTAGACGGCGAAGCCCTCCTCCACCCAGGGCAGCGGCCGGTAGTCGGCGCTGTGCCCGCGGAACGCGACCTTGTAGCGCAGGTCGAAGAGCTGGTGCGCGCCCTCGTGGTAGAAGGTCTCGAACAGCAGCGTCTTGTCGCCCGCGTAGAACTCCTCGTCGTAGTAGAAGTAGCCGATCTTGGTCGCCGGCGCGTAATAGCCGAGCACCGCGGAGGAGTCGGGCGGATCCTCGCCGCGCAGACGCAGAACGCTCTCGTAATCGATGCGCGACGCGAACAGGAACACCGTGCTCGGCTTGGTCAGCGCGCGCAGCGGCTGGCGGTGCGCGGTCATGAATGCTTCCCACGCCTCGTAGAGATCCTCGCACGCTTGCGCGAACGCGAACACGGTCCCGTGCGCCGCGTTGGCGACGAACCGGTAGTGCTTGGTCTGCAGGCCCCACGCGTCCGACCAGTACTCCAGTTCGCGCGCGAGGTCGTCGCGTTGCAGGAAGCGGCCGCCCAGTCGGCGCAGGACGTCGCGCGCCTCCTTCTTGTCCTCGCGCGGCAGCACGCCGTAGTTGAAGATCGCGTCGTAGTCGAACTTGCGCAGCGCCTGCAGCGCCTTGCCGTTGTCGGAGTCGACCTGGTAGGCGCGCGCGTACCACTGCTCGGCGAGCTCGCGCTCGCCCGCGGCCAGGGCCTCGTCGGCGAGGGAGACCAGCTCGTCGGCGAGCGGCGCGAGGGTCTGCCGCACCCGCTTGCGGAACGTGCTGCCGTGCTTCTCGACCGCCTCGCGGTAGGTGCGCACGAACGCGTCGCTCGGCATCGCCTTCAGCTCGTCGGCGAGCCGCGCGACGGAGTGGCCGGGCTTCGCGGCCACGACCGCACGCACGAACATCCCCGCCTCCCGCCACAGGCCGGCTTCGAAGGCGGCCTGGGCCAGGTCGGCGCGCGCGGCGAGCAGCCGCTCGGCGTGCGCGGCGAGGCGTTCGGTGCGCGGGGCCGGGGGCTGCGCGACCCCGGTGCGGGCCGGGACGAGGACGAGAAGCAACGTGCCGAGGAGAACGAGCACGGAGCGCATCACGGCAGGATAGCCGGGCCGCCCGCGCGGGAGCCGCCTCAAGGCAGGCGGCCGCCGCGGAGGCGGGCGTAGCGGATCAACAGCTCCGCAGCGGCGCCGTAGGCATGCACACCGCGCACGTCGCCGTGCACTCTGATGTAGGAGTGGTTGATCGTGATCGCGATGTCGGTCAATCGCGTGTGCTGTTCGCGCGCGTAGTACTCCCGGCTCGTCTCGTGATCGCGACGCGCACCGGGCAGCAGCTCGTCGTACAGCTCGCGGCAACGCGCCGGGTCGATTTTCTGCAGCTCGATCAGCAGGAGGTTGGCGGCGAAGCGGTGTGCGACGTAGCGCGCGTACGGGTGCGGGGCGCGCGCGCCGGCGAGGAAGCCGAGGAACTCCGCCTCGTCCTCGCGCGCGATGCCGCGCTGGTGCGCCTTCTCGTGCGCGGTGACGCGCACGAGGTCGCAGCCCGGCGTGCGCGCGTTGACGTTCGCCTCGCCGGTCCACGGGAAGTAGAAGCCGGAGATGCCGAGCTTGCGCATCAGCGGGGAAAGGAGCGGGCGCTTGCTCGGGCCGCGGGACACGGCGAACCACGGGTCGAGTCCCAGCTCGGTGCCGGCGGCGGCGAGGCCTTCGTCGAGCACGCGTTCCAGCTCGGCGCGCGTGCCCGGCCACTGCGACGGCTCGCCCAGGTCGTCGACGCCGAGCGCTGCGCGGTAGTTCACGTTGGTCGCCTCGACCGCGGCGCGGCACAGCGCCGCCAGCTCGTCGGCCTGCGTGTTCCGGTCGCCGGCGGGAGTTGCCGCCGGCCAGCCGAGGCGCTCGGCGAGCGGGCGCGCGCCGTAGCCCAGGCCGAAGGTGGCATAGAACAGGAGTGCGCCGGCGAGCGACCAGCGCAGCAGGCGCGTCGCGCCCGAGCGCACCGCGGGGCGCCAGGCGCGCTCTCGGACGATCTGCCGGCTGCCGCGCACCACGAGCACGAGCAGGACGACCGGCAGGCCGACGAGCACCCAGTCGGCGAGGCTGAACGGCAGCAGACCCGACGCCCGCCCGAGTGCGATGCCGAGGCACGGCGACAGGGTGCGCGCCCAGACCTGCTCAACGAACCAGGATGAACGGCCGAGCCCGAGCAGCGCACCGAGGAGCACGGCAGCGCCCCACGTCGCGCGCGCCGCGCGGCGCCCGGCGCGCGCGACCCGCGCGCCCGCCACTCCGGGGTCGGACTCGCTGGACATCGGCCGCGCAGCATACGCACTGCGCGCGGCGGCGCTCACTTCGCCGAAAGCAGCGCCTGCAGGCGGTCGATCGCGGGCAGCAGGTCCTGGCCGTCGGTCAGGGTCGGCCGGAACAGGTCGCCGACCGCGCGCAGCCGCGCCGGCACGTCGTGCAGGGTGAACATGCTCGGGTGGATGTCCGAACTCAGCTCGTCCCAGGTCAGCGGGGTCGAGACCTGTGCACCGGGCACCGGGCGCACGGCGTACGGCGGCACGACCGTCTGGCCGCGACGGTTCTGCAGGAAGTCGATGTAGAGGAGGCCGCCGCGCTTGCTCGGGTTGCGCTCGATCGTGGCGATGTCGCGGTGCTCGCGCAGGACGACGCGCGCGATGCCTTCGCAGAACATCCGGGTGTGCTCGTACGTGTAGCCGGGGCGCAGGGGGATGTGGATGTGCATCCCGGTCTTGCCCGAGGTCTTCACGCACGCGCGGATGCCGATCGACTGCAGGACCTTCCCGATCGTGCGGGCGACGCGCAACACGTCGCTGAACGGCGCCCCCTTGGGGTCGAGGTC
>DATGPD010000149.1:0-10581 GCA_035305285.1 Planctomycetota bacterium | reverse complement strand
AGCAGCGCAACCCGCCGTTCCCGCCGCAGGCGCGCTTCACCCATGCGCTCGTCCATGACTCCGGGCGCGGCCGTACGGTGCTGTTCGGCGGGTTCTCGAGCGCCACCAACCAGTTCTTCAACGACACCTGGGAGTGGGACGGGAACACCTGGACGCAGGTGAGCACGTTCAACCGACCGCCCGTGCGCCGGTCGCACGCCATGGCCTATGACTCGGCGCGGCGCCGCGTGGTCCTGTTCGGCGGCTTCAGCACCGCGCAGACCTACGGCGACACTTGGGAGTACGACGGCAACGACTGGACGCAGCGCTTCCCGACGAACGCACCGCCGGCGCGCGCGTCGCACGCGATGGCGTACGACGTAGTGCGCGGGCGCGTCGCGCTCTTCGGCGGCATCGCGGCCACCAACTTCGGCGACACCTGGGAATGGGACGGCACCAACTGGACGCAGCGGACGCCGCCGCAGAGTCCGCCGGCGCGCAACCAGTTCGCGATGGCGTACGACCCGTCGCGCGGCAAGACCGTGCTGTTCGGCTCGGGACCCGGCGCGGGCGACGAGACCTGGGAATGGGACGGCACCACGTGGACGCGGCGTACGCCGCTCGTGTCGCCGCCCGGCCGCTACTACAACGCGCTGGCGCACGACACCGTGCGCGGCGTCACCGTGCTGTTCGGCGGACTCCAGCCGAGCGGCGGCGAATCCCGGCTGACGACGTGGGAGTACGCAGCGTTCGCCGACTCGGTGGGCGCGGGCCAGGGGAGCGGCGGGTTCGCGCTGACCAGCAGCTCCTTGCCGTACGTCGGCGGGCAGGCGTGCCTGTCGTTCCCGAGCCCGGTGGGCAACGGCGTGCTCCTCGTGGCGCCGGGCCCGTGCCAGCTCCCGCCGATCGGGATCTCGTTCCCGTTCCTGTGCCAGCCGGTCTCGCTCTACGTCAATCCGGGGACCATGCTGGCGCTTCCGCTCGGCGGCAACCCCGCGAGCCTGTGCCTGCCGATTCCCGCGAACCCGGCGCTCGCCGGCGGTGAGCTGTGCTTCCAGGCGATGGCGCAGAGCCCCGGCGGCTGTCTGAACGCGAGCGACGGCGTGCTGCTGCGGATCCTCGCCGACTAGCGGGGCGGCGTCCGGTCACGTGCAGGGCTGCGCGGCGGCGGCCGGTGCGTCGCGCCGCGCGCGGTGCGCGGGTCGCTGCCGCCACTCGTTCGGCAGCTGGAGTTCCGCGCCGCGCACGCGCGCGAGCAAACGGTCGAAGAGCGCCGCGAGCACGGCGAGCACGACGATCGCGATCCTCGGGCGATGCAGGACCGCGAGCGCCGCTCGGTGCTACGCGACCGGGAGCAGGTCCTCTGCCGATCGTGCCCGGGTTGCGGCTCGTCGACCCGGGGCGCGTGTTCTCCGGACCGATCCCCGAGGTACGCCGGGGCCACGATGCCTGCGGCGAACGCGGCGAGCAGGGCGACCGCCGCGCGCACCCGAGCGCGCGGGCGCAGGCGTGCGTCGCCACCGCGCTGAGCGCTCCAGCCACGATCCCGGTACGCGCGGCAGCAGGTCCGACGCGAGGGTCCAGCACACGAAGCGCACGCACAGGTTCAGCAGCGGCGGATGCGACTCGTTCCGCAGCTCGCGCAGGAACTGCGCCGCCGGCTCGATGGTCGATTGGAAGGGGTCCATGGTCTCGTCGAACCCCAGCATCCAGTGCCGGACGTAATGACCTTGCACGAACGCGGTGACGAGGACGATCGCCGCGAGCGTTGGCGTTCGGCGCGCCGAGCGCCGGCGCCCTGCGCGACTTCTCGATCAGCGGTGCGCATCGCGCTGTCCATGTCAGCGGTGGGCTTCGTTCGTTTCGATCCGGTCATGCCGCGCTCGATAGCGCGGTAATGCACGAGCCGGGTGGCCGTGCGGCGACTGGCCCGTAACGGCCGGTGGGCGGCGGCGCGCGAATGGAGGAATCGCATGCGCGGCCGACTATCCTGCCGGCACCGGCTCCGCCGCGCATCCATGCCGTCGCCACGACAGATCCTCTCGATTGCCGCGACCCTCGCCCTGCTGCTCCTAGCCGACCCGCAGCCCGTGACCTACGTGGTCGGCTGCTGCCTCGCCGCCATGGGCCTCGCGGTGCGCATCTGGGGCTGCGGCCACCTGCGCAAGAACAAGGAAGTCGTCACCTCGGGGCCGTACCGCTACGTCAAGAACCCGCTGTACGTGGGGACGTGCCTCATCTCGGTGGGCGGGATCGTCGCCGCGGGTGCGCCGACCATGCCCGCGCTCCTGGTGTGGGCGGTGCTCGGGCCGGCGTTCCTCATCGTGTTCTTCGGGTTCTACATGCCGCGCAAGAAGCGGATCGAGAGCGCGCGGCTGACGAAGTTCTTCGGCGAGGCCTACGCGGTGTATGACCGCGCGGTGCCGGCGTTCGTGCCGTCGCTGCGTCCGTATCCCGCCGCCGCGATCCGGCCGTGGCGGCTCGCAGTGTTCCTCGACAACCACGAGCTGGGGCTCGACCTGCTGCTGATCGCCGCGTTCGCCGTGATGCCATTCGTGCGCGACTGGGTGTTCGGTGCATGAACGACCTCGGCGTCGACCGCGCCCGGTTGGCGGCGGACGCGCCGCACGTGCGCGCCGCGCGGTGGGAGGCCACGTTGTGGCCGGCCGAACACGCCGGCCGACCGCTCCTCGTCAAGGACGTGCGCCACGCGCACCCGCTCTACCGTTTCACCGTCGGCCGCTGGCTGCTCGCGCGGGAGGCGCGCGTGTACGCGCGCATGCGCGAGCTGCCGTTCGTGCCGCACTGCCATGGCTGGCTGGATCGCGACGGCCTGATCCTGGAGCGGCTGGACGCGGTGACGCTCACCCGCTACCCCGAGCAGGCGCTCCTCCCCGGGTTCTTCGATCAGCTCGCGGCGCAGGTCGCGATGCTGCACGAGCGCTTCATCGCGCACCTCGACCTGCGTCACCGCAGCAACATCCTGGTGACGCGGCTCGGCGAGCCGCGGATCGTCGACTTCGCGACCGCGATCTGTCTCGGCGAGCACCCGCTGCGCCGCCGCCTGCTGTGGCCGCTGCTCGCGGCGGCCGACCGCAGCGGGGTGACCAAGTGGCGGATGCGCTACTTCCCGGACCACGTCCCGGAAGGCGACCGGCGTGCTTACGCGCGCCTGCAGCGCTGGCGCTGGCTGTGGCCGTGGAAGCTCCTGTTCGATTACTGCAAGGGCCGCGGGTGGCGCGGCGGGATCGCGGGCGGCAAGCGCGGCGGCGCGGCCCAGGCGAAGGCGCGCGAGGGCTGACGCCCGAGGCGGCTCACACGAGGAAGGGCACGAGCAACGACCAGCCGGCGAGGACGACGGTCGCGGCCCAGCGCGCGGGGATCCATCCCGCGGTCCGCCCGGCGGCGGTCGCCCATGACCACGTGCACACCGCGACGCTCACGAGCAGACCGGCGGCGGCAAGGATCGCGGCGACGGTAGCCGGCAGCGCGAGCGCGAGGGCGGCGTTGCCCGCGTGCGGACCCGTGCCGGGTCCGGCGAGCCGCGCGAACGCCGCGAGCCCCGCGAGCGGAAGCTGGAGGACGACGCCGAGGACGGCGAACCATCGGACCCAACCCGGACTCGCGGCGCGCGCGTGCATGCGGTCCCGATCATCGGTGCCGGCGCGGCCGGACCCGCAGCGCAGCCGGCCCGGCCGCGGGCGAGCCGGAGCAGCGCTGCCGCCTCACAGCTGGCCGCGCTCCAGCGCCTCGCGGTGCCGCGGGTCGGCGATCGCGATGAGCGCCTGTGCCCGCTGGCGGAGGTTCTTGCCGTAGAGGTGCGCGACGCCGTGCTCGGTGACCACCCAGTGCACGTGCGCGCGAGTGGTCACCACGCCGGCGCCGGGCTTGAGGCGGGTGACGATGCGCGACTCGCCGCGCTTGGTGACGGACGGCAGCGCGATGATGGGCTTGCCGCCTTCGGAGAGCGCGGCGCCGCGGATGAAGTCCATCTGCCCGCCGACGCCGGAGTACAACCGGTCGCCGATCGAGTCGGCACACACCTGGCCGGTGAGGTCGACCTCGATCGCGCTGTTGATCGCGGTCACCTTCGGGTTGCGGCGGATGACCCCGGTGTCGTTGACGTAGCCGATGTCGAGCATCGCGACCTGCGGGTTGTCGTCGACGAAGTCGTAGAGCCGGCGGGTACCGAGCAGGAAACCGCTGACCAGCTTCCCGGGGTGGACCTTCTTCTTCGCCCCGGTGATCACGCCGCGCTCCACCAGGTCGATCACGCCGTCGGAGAACATCTCGGTGTGCACGCCGAGGTCGCGGTGCCCGGTCAGCGCGGCGAGCACCGCGTCCGGGATCGCGCCGATCCCCATCTGCAGGGTCGCGCCGTCCTCGATCAGCCCGGCGCAGTGCCGGCCGATCGCGCGCTCGACCTCGCCCAGCACGGGGCGCGGGTGCTCGGGGAGGGGGTCGTCGACCTCGACCGCGGCGTGGATCTCGCGTTCGTGGATCAGCCCGTCGCCGTGCGTGCGCGGCATGCGCGGATTCACCTGCGCGATCACGGTGTGCGCGGAGCGCACCGCCGCGCGCGCCGCGTCGACCGACGTGCCGAGCGAGCAGAAGCCGTGCCGGTCGGGCGGCGACACGTGCACGAGGGCGACGTCGAGCGGCAGGATCCCGCGCGTGAACAGGGCGGGGACCTCGCTCAGGAACACCGGCACGTAGTCGGCGTCGCCGCGCGCGACCGCCTCGCGCACGTTGGCGCCGAGGAACAGCGAGTTGACCCGGAACGAACCGCGCAGCCCGGGCGCGGCGTACGGCGCCGGCCCCTCGGTGTGCAGGTGGACGATCTCGACGTCGCGCAGCTCGCGCGCGCGTGCGGTCATCGCCGCGACCAGCCGCTGCGGCGTCGCCGCCGCCCCCTGGATGAACACGCGCTGGCCGGACGCGATGGTCGAGACCGCCTCTTCGGCACTGACGAACCGCATGGGCCGCGAGGATACGCCGGGGGCGGGCGCGTCGCCCGTGCGCCTTCGTCCCGGCCGGGCGGCCGGGGGTGCGGCTCACTGTCCGCCGAGCTTGGCGAGGTTGGCCTGCGCGTCGCGCAGCGCCTGCTCGGTGCGCGTGCGGTCGGCGCCTTCCAGCTTGCCGCCGGCGAGCTGCTGCTGGGCGAGCGCGACCGCGCGCTCGTACATGGTGCGCGCGCGGGCGAGGTTCTCCGGCGAGGGCAGGTGGTAGTGCAGGATCACCGCCGTGTCGTTGAGCAGCTGTGGCGAGTCGGGCTCCAGCGCGAGCGCATGCTCGTAGGCGGTCAGGCTTTCCTGCGGCCGGCCCGCCTCGCGGCACAGGAAGGCGTAGTTGTTCCACGCCTCGGCCGAGTCCTCGACCAGCGCGAGCACGTGGTTGAGCGCGGCGCTCGCCTCGATGCGGCTGCCCTGGTAGGCGCGCGCCGCGAGGAACGCGAGGATCGGCACGGTCTGCGCGCGGTCGGGCAGCGAGCGCAGCAGGTCGGCGAACGCGGGCGCGCTGACCCTGGCGTACGCCGCCGCCTCGCGCTCGGCGGCGTCGTGGTCGCCGAGCCAGTACGACGCGAGCCACACGTAGTGGAGGCTGTTCGCGTACTCGGGGTTGGCGGCGTAGGCCGCGCGCATCCGGTCGCGCGCCGGCGCGAACTGCTTGTCCTGGAACAGCGCCCTGCCCAGGTACCACACCAGCGTCGCGGCGCGCCGCTCGTCGTGGTCGGGGCGCGCGCGGTAGGCGTCGAGCGCGCCCTGGTAGAAGTGGATCAGCGCCTTCGGCTGCCTGGCCGCGCTGCCGATCCAGTCGTGGTTGACCGGCGCGTTCGGGTCGATCGCGAGCGCCTTGGCGTAGCAGACCAGCGCCTGGCCGGGGTTGTCGTTCCAGGCGTGCACGTCGCCGAGCAGCTTGTGCGGGAAGGCACGTTCGGGGTCGGCGGTGATCGCCGCTTCGACCGCCGCGATCGTCGCCTTGCGCGCCGCCGCCGCCTCGTTGGCGAGCTGCTCCAGCTCCTTGCCCTTCGGCTGCTCGCCGGCGAGCCGTTGGCGTGCCGCGACGAACCGATGGAACCAGACCTTGGCGACCACGATGTGCCCGCCCGGGTGGTGGGGGAAGCGCTCGGCGGCGGCCTGCGCCTCGCCGAGCGCCGCGTCCAGGTTGCCCAGCGCGAACTCCGCCTCGGCGAGGATCAGGCGCGCGTCGCGCTCGTCGGGATGCTCGTCGACCACGGCGCGCGCGACCTGCGCCGCCTCCTGGTAGGCGAACAGCACGTGCGCGTCGCGCCGCCCGCCGCGCCCCAGCTCCTCGGCGTGCAGCATGTTGACCTTGGCGAGCAGCACGCGCAGGCCGACGTGTCCGGGCGTGCGCTGCAGCGCGCCGTCGAGGTGTTCGAGCGCGTCCTGGAAGCGGCCGTCGCGCGCGAGCGCCTCGGCCGCGCCGAGCGACCACGCGACCCGGTCCGGCTCGGCGCGCGCGAGCGCGAGGTAGGCCTCCGCGGCCGCCGCGAACCGCCCCTCGGCGAGTGCGCGCTCGGCCTGCGCCTGCAGGGTGAGCACGCCCTCCTGCGCGCCGGCGGCGCCGACGAGGACGAACGCGGCGAGCAGGAACGGGCGATGGCTCACCTGTCCGCTCCGGATCCCCGCCGCTCCAGCGCGCGCAAGCGGCGCGCCGCGGCGCGTTGCTGCCGCGGGTGGAACTCGAGGCTCTGCTTGTAGTGCGGGATGGCCTTCTCCGGGTCCTTGGCGTGCACCTCGCAGAAGTAGCCGAGGTTCTCGATGCAATCGCCGACCGCCTCCTCGAGGTCCTGCCGCTCCTGCGCGGTCGCCGGCGGATCGTCGCGCAGCCGGCGCAGGCCGTCGTCGCGCGCCTCCTCCAGCATGCGTACCGCGTCGTCGAGGTCGCGGTGCAGGTGGTAGAGCAGCATGAGCGCGCAGTCGTTGCGCAGGCGGACGTTGTCGGGCTCGAGCCGCGCGGCGCGCACGTACGAGGCGTAGCTCGCCTCGTACAGCGCGCGCGCCCGGGCCGCGTCACCGGTGCGTTCGACCCGGTTGCCGAGGTCGCGCGCCGCGAGCCCGTGGTTGTTGGCGAAGTCGACGTCGTCGGGCACCGCCTCGGTCGCGGTGCGCATCAGGGCCTCGAACTTCTCCAGGTCGTTCTGGTACTTGCTACCGAGCACGAGCAGGGCGCGCTTGGTGCTGTTGCCACCGCCGAGGTCGCGCGCCGCGCAGTCCGGGCGCAGGCGCAGCGACTCGAGCAGCGCCGCCTCGGCCTCGGCCAGGCGGTTCGCGGCGAGCAGCATCACGCCGCGGCTGCCGTGCGCGAGCGCGATCCACTGGTCGCTGCTGTCGGCATACGACGGGTTGCCGTCCTTCGCCTCGGCGAACGCGGTGCGCGCCGCGTCGAGTTCGGCGAGCGCCGCGTCGACGTCGTCGGCCCACAGCTCCTGCGCGCGCTGGAAGCGCGCGCGGCCGAGGTACCACCGGCGCAGCGGGTCGGTGCCGTCTGCGAGCGCCGCGACGACCTTGTCGCTCTGCCCGAGCTGGCCGGCGAGCGTGATCGCCTGGTCCAACACCTCGCCCGGCGCGGCGGGATCGGCGAGGGCGCCGAGCGCGACCTCCAGGGCCTGCCCCGGGGCGCCGGCCCACTGCTCGAGCCCGATCCAGGTCTGCAGCGTCTTGCCGCCGAGCTTCCCGGCGTCGGCCAGCACGCGCATCGACTCGCGCGCGCCGCGCAGGGCCGCCTCGTCCTCGC
Organism: Planctomycetota bacterium; assembly: GCA_035305285.1. Taxonomy (GTDB): domain Bacteria; phylum Planctomycetota; class UBA1135; order UBA1135; family UBA2386; genus DATGPD01. The sequence goes on along the minus strand of DATGPD010000149.1, from coordinate 2,844 downwards.
CGCCGGCCTGCTTGGCCTCGATGTACGTCCGTGCCGACGCCTCGGCGCGCAGGCGGTGCACCTCCAGCAGGTCGACGCCGCCCGCATGCCCGACCGAACGGACGTGGCTCAGCAGGCTCGCCGCCTCGTCGCGGGCCTCGGCGAACCGGCCGGTCGCGAACAGCGCCTGCGCCAGGGCGAAGCGCGTCGGACTCGACTCGCCGTCCAGCTCGCGCGCGCGGCCGAGGTGGTTCAACGCGTCGGCGTACAGGCCGTCGACCTGGCCCGCGCTGCCGCCGGACGAGCGCGCCTGCTCGGCGTAGAGCAGCGAGCACTGCCCGACCAGCGCGTGGAACGGCGCGTAGCCGTCGAGCGCGCGCGCCTGCTCGTCGAGCGCGAGCAGCGCGGCGTCGTAGTCGTTCTCCGCCATCGCCGCCCTCGCCTTGCTCTCGACCGCGGCGAACGCGCCGCGCAGCTCGCGGTCCCTGGTGTAGCGCGCGACCAGCGCCTGGAACGGCGGCAGGTCGCCGAGTTCGGCGCGATGCTTCTCCAGCTCGGCGAGCGCGCCGTCGTAGTCGCCCGCCGCGGCGGCCGCCTCGGCCGCGGCGGCCGCGTCGCGCAGCGCCTCGCGCTGCCGGCGCTCCTCGGGCGTGACGCTCGGCGCGGTGCCGCCCGGCAGGCCGACCGCGGTCGCGCCCTCGGTGCGCAGCAGTTCGGCCGCGGTGCGCCGCTGGCCCGGGTAGTACTGCACCGCCTTCTCCAGGAAGGCGCGGTACTCGGCGAACGGCTTGCCTTGCTGGCGCGCCATGACCGCGAGGTTCTGCCAGGCGTCGCCGACCGCCTCCTCGAGGAAGTTGCGCTCGTCGTCGCTCGCGTCGTCGGGCAGGTCGCGGAGCTGCACCTCGCCCAGCTCGATGGCGCGCTCGAACATCGCCTGCGCCTTGTCGTAGTCGCGCTTCAGGTGGTAGACGAGCATCAACCCGCAGTCGTTGACGATGCGCGGGTCGTCGGGCACCAGCTCGACCGCCTTGCAGTAGTGCTGGTAGCTGCGCTCCCACAGCGCCATCGCTTCCTGCTCGTCGCGCTGCGCGACCGCGGCGCCGAGGTCGCGCGCCGCGAGCCCGGCGTTGTTGTAGAACTGGCCGATCGCGTCGGGGTGCCTGGCGATCACCTCCTCGAAGAACGCGAGCGCGGCGCGCAGGCTCTCCTCGGTCGACCCCTCCGCCAGCGCCGTGCCGAGCATGAACAGGCCGCCGGCGTAGGTCCCGCCGAACGAGTCCACGATCGCGACCATGCCGTCCGGACCGCGCTGCAGCACGCGGGGGTCGGTGTCGTAGGCGGCGTAGTACGCGGCCTTGGCCGCGGCGTGGTCGCCGCGGTCGAGCGCGATGCGCCCGCGCGAGAGGTCGCACATCGCCTGCCAGTGCGTCGCGGTCGACGCGTGGTCGGGCCGCGCCGCGAGGTAGCGCCCGAACGCCTCCTTCGCCCGTTCGTACGCGGCCGCCGCCTCCTGCCACTGTCCGCGGCTGCGCAGGCCGTCGGCGGCGCAGTACTGGGCGCGCCCGAGGTAGAACAGGATCGTCGGGTGGTCGCCCGACTCGGAGTGCAGGCGCTTGTAGGCCGCGACCAGCTCGGCGCGCTTGTCGGACGCGAGCATGAAGTCCTGGAACGCGATGTGGACCTCGGGCTCGGTCGGGTCGGCCTGGATGCCGCGTTCCAGCTCGGCGAGCGCGGAGTCGTGCTGCCCGAGCCACTGGTAGACGCGCGCGATCCGGACCGCGGCCTTGCCCGGCGCGCCCTGGCGGGCGACCGACAGCCGTGACAGCACCGCCTGCGCCCTGGCCATCGAGTTCTCCGAGGGCGGCTCCTCGTTCTCGAGTTCGGGGCGGCGCGCCTCGACGAACAACTGCATCTCGTTGTCCGCGGCGGCGAGCACCGCGGCCGAAATCTCCGCCACGCTCGCCTTCCGTTCGCGCAGCACCTTCGCCGCGCGCAGTGCGGCGTCGCGCCCACGGTCGAACTGCGCGTTCTTCAGGCGCACATCGGCGAGGCGCAGCCACGCATCGGCATCGTCCGGATGGGCGCCGACGACCGCTTCGAGGTTCTGCTCGGCGTCGAGGAGGAACGCCTGGGCGTTCGCGCGTCCGCTCAGTGCCAGCGCGACGTTGGCGTCGGCGGCGAGCAGCCGGGCTTCGCGGTTGCGCGGGTCGGCGGCGAGGAGCTGGTCGGTGATCAGCAGGGCGTCGTCGAGGTTGCCTTCCTGCACCAGCGAGCGTGCGCGGGCGAGCAGTTCGTCGCTCGCGGCGTCGGTTCCGGTTCCGGAGGTGCTGCAGCCGGCGAGGGCGAGCGGGACGGCGAGGAGGAGTCGCTTCATGCGGTTTGGCGATCCGCGGCGGACCTGGGCGGCGGGAGTTCGAAGCGTCGGATTGTCGCGCCGGCCACCGGGTCAGCAAGACTCGGGCCGATCACCGCGCCGCGGGCGACGGTGCGCTGCCGCGGTGGCCGCGCGCGCTGCCGCCGTCTGCGGACCTCTGAACCCGTACCTTCGCTGCGCGCGCGGCCGTGGCGCCGCCGGGCGCGCGCCGCGCCACGTCCGCAGGTCCTGCGGATCGGACCGGCGCGCAAACTCCGCCTGCGCTCACCCCGTGTCGGGGGCCCCTGTCCGAAGTGTGGCGGACTCGAAACGTGACGACCGGGGGCAGGAACTGCTCGAGATCGGTCCTCCGTCCGTCCGATGCCCGGTCTCGGAGCACAGGTTCGGAGCACAGGGAGAACAGGAGAACGAGCATGACGCGCAATCTGCGGACGGCGGCGCTCGCGGCGCTGGTCGGCCTCCTCGGTGCGTGCAGCAGCGGCGGGGGCTCG
>DATGPD010000148.1:0-2135 GCA_035305285.1 Planctomycetota bacterium | reverse complement strand
GCCAGGCGCACACGATGGCGTTCGACGAGCGCAACGGGAACATCGTGATGTTCGGCGGCTACGACGACTTCGTGCGCTACGGCGACACCTGGATCTGCAGCGCGTCGGCGGCTGCGACGTGGGAGTCGTTCGGGCACAACTGCGGCGGCAGCGGCGTCGCGCCCGCGCCGATCCTCGGCCTCGGCTCGGGGCAGCGCCCGTGGCTCGGTGACACGGTGACCTTCCGCGTGCCGGCAGTGCCGCCCGGGCACCCGGTGATGCTCGTGCTCGGCGGCTCACGCTCGTCGTGGCAGGGGCTGTCGCTGCCCTTCCCGCTCGGTCACCTCGGGATGGACGGCTGTGACCTGCTGGTCGGGCCCGAACTCGCCCTGGCGATGCCCGCGACGCAGATGACCGCGAGCTACGCCCTCGTGATCCCGACCCGGCCCGAGCTGATCGGCACCGCGTTCTACGCGCAGGCCGCGATGCACGATCCGCAGTCGAACCCCGCGGGCATCGCGCTCACCAACGGTCTGGAGCTGCGCCTCGGCGGGCGCTGACGCGCGCCGCGTCAGAGCCCGATCACGATCTCGAGACCGTTGGTGATCGTGACCGGGATCGGCAGCGTGCTCTGCGCGTCGACCGCGGTCGCCTGGGTGCCGAAGATCGTGCCCGCGATGCGCGGCACGTTCGGGATCGGCAGGGGGACGAAGGCGTTGCCCGCGCCGTCGGCGACGAACGGGAGCTGGACCAGGCTGCTGGCGAACACGCGGCAGGTCGGCGTGATCGGCAAGTCCACGCGGTCACCGAGGAGGACGACGCCGGGCGCGTGCGCTTCGACGTTGCCGATCTGCAGGCGGAACGCGGCGTTGCCGGCGAGCGGCACGCCGTCGGCGAACAGGTCGGGGAACAGACCCTGCTGGTTCGGGCAGGCGAATCCGAGGCGCTGCGCGTTGGCGCCGCCGAACAGGGCGAGCGGCACGGTCCACAGCTCCGTGCCGTGCGTCGGCGTCGTCGCGACGAACAGCACCGCGGAACCGAGGGTGAAGAATTCGTGCGGGTCGCCGCCGCCGCTGCCGCCCACGATCTGACCGAGGGCGAACGTGTTGGCCTGCGTCCCGTCCGACGCCCAGACCTCGCGACCGTTGACGCCGTCGTCGGCCGCGAGCAAGACGCGCAGTGACAGCCCGGCGGCGCCCACGCTGCCCGCGCGCGTCGACATGCTCGACGCGGCGCCAGGCGCGATGTCGCGGACCATCGCGGCGGTGTTGCCGTCGGTCGTCCACGGCTCCATGCCGGCCTGACCGTCGTCGAACGCGAAGAACGCGCGCACGTCGGCGCGGGTCAGATGGTGGATGACGCTGCTGCGGGTGCCGGGCGTCAGGTCGGCGATGAGGTGCGTGTTCCCCGGACTGCCGTCCGAGAACCAAAGCTCGCGCCCGTGTGCCGCATCCACCGCGGTGAACACGATGCCCGCGAGCACCGGCGCACCGTCGAGCGGCGCGGAGCTGGCGGAGCCGGGATTGATGTCGGCCACGCGGGCGGTGCTGCCGGGCTGGCCGTTGCTCCACCACAGCTCGCGTCCGGTCTGGCCGTCGTCCCCGGAGAAGAACCACTCCTTGCCGAACAGCGCGATCGGCGCGACGAAGCCGGCACCCGTGCCGGGGCGCACGTCGTGCAGCATGCGCGTGCCCGACGGGCTGCCGTCGGTGAACCACGGTTCGAGTCCGTGCACGCCGTCATCGGCCGCGAAGTACAGGCCCGAGCCGGTCGCCGTGAGCGCGGTCGGGTTCGAACTGCCGGCGCCCGACCGGATGTCGGAGACCAGCTCCACCGTGAGCGGGGAGCCCCCTGCACGGAACAACTCGCGCCCGGTCGCGGGCGTCGTCGCGGAGAAGATCGCGTAACCGTTCACCGAGACGAGCGCCTGCGGATCGGAACCCGTGGCGCCGGGCGCGAGGTCGGCCACCATCATCGTCCCGGAGACGGTGCCGTCGGACACCCACAGCTCGCGGCCGTGCGTGCCGTCGTCGGCGGTGAAGAACAGGAATGCGCCGACGCGCACGAAGTCGCGCGGATCCGAGCCCCCCGCGCCGGGGCGCAGGTCGGCGAACAGCACGGTGCCGGCCGGCGTGCCGTCCGTGATCCACAGCTCC
>DATGPD010000147.1:0-4694 GCA_035305285.1 Planctomycetota bacterium | reverse complement strand
CCCGAGGTTCGCCCGCAGCCCGCCGCCCGCGCCCGTCCGAGCGAGCCCTCGCCGCCCCCGGCCGCGGTGCCGGTCGAACGGGCGCTCGCGCTCGACGAGTTCGCCGCCGCGGTCGCGGCCGCGTGGCGGCGCGATCCGGCGCCGGTCGCCGTCCTGCCCGCGTTCACTCCGGACCCGCTCCATCCGCGCGGCACGCGCGTGTTCGCGACCGACGCGGGAGAGTGGCTCGCGGAGAAGGCGATCGCCGCGCTCGCCGCGGCGGCGCCGGACCTGGAGGTGTGGGCGCCCGAGGCGGTCGTCGCCGAGCTGGCGCGCGCCAACCGTAGCCTGCGCGACGTGCACGCGACCGACGACGTGCTGCCGCTGCTCGCCCGCACCGACGCCGGCTACGTCGTGTACGGCAGCGTCGAGAAGGTCGTCGTCGGTGGGCGGCTGAGCGGGCGGACCGAAGTGCAGGTGCGCCTCACGTGCGCGCGGCCCGGCGACGGCACACTCGTCGCCAGCCGGCAGGCGACCCTCACCGATCCCCCCGTGGTCCGCGAGCTGAGCGCGCGCCTCGAGCGCGCCGGCGCGACGCTCGTCGGGGCGCGGGCGCCGGCGTTCACCCCGAGCCTGGACGCCGAAGTGCGCATCGCCGCGCAGCAGGCGCTCGCCGCGCTGCTCGCCGCCAACCGCGCGGTGTTCGCCGGGCGGCGGTGCCTCGTGCAGGTCGAAGGCGGGGCGAGCGATCCCGCGCGCGCGCTCGCCGCGCTCGTCGGCAGCACGCTGCGCGAGCGGCTCGCGCGCGCGTTCGCCGGCGCCGACCGCGTGACCGTGCTGGCCGGCGGCCCGCCGGCCGACGGCGACGTCGTGCTCAGCGCGACGCTGCGCCCGACCGTCCAGGGCTGCGCGCTGATCCTGTTCGCCGAGCGCCGGGGCGGCGCGGAGAGCGCCGGCACCAGCGTGCCGATCGACCCGCGCTTCGACGCCGAACTGCGCCGCATCCTCTGAGCTCACCGAGTTCCATGGCCCCCAGTCCACGTCCATCGATGCAAGCGTTCCTCGCCACGTTGTCCCTGCTCGTCCTGTGCACCGCGTGCGGCGGACCGACCGGTCGCGTCAAGTCCGACGACGAGTCCGATCTGACCGGCAGCACGCGCGCGGGAGCCGAGACGTTCAACCGGCTCATCCAGGAGTCGGTCGACAACCTGCTGCAGAAGCCGAGCGCGCAGCGGCCCGCGGAGGACCGCCTCAAGATCGCGTTCCTCGGCGTGGAGAACAACGGCATCGAGGAGCTGCTCGACTGGCGCGACACGCTGCGCCAGCGGATCGACGAGGCGGTCAACCGCAGCGGGCGCTACCGCAACATCAGCGACCGCTTCGTGAAGGCCGCGCTGAACGAGACCGGCCTGCGCCCCGACGACCTGTACCTGCCCGAGAAGCGCCGCCGCTTCGTCCAGGTGCTGGAGGCGAACGGCAACCCGGTCGACTTCCTGCTCTACGCGTCGATGAACACCGGGACGACGACCGCCGGGCGCGAGACGCAGCGCGACTACCTCCTGACCCTGGAGCTGGTCGACGTCGAGAACGGCGAGTCGGAGAAGGTCAACGCCGACGTGCGCAAGGAGTACCTGCGTTAGCAGCCCGCCAAACCAGCGGTGGCGACGGTCGGAGCGACCATGAAACGGGCCCCTCGCGGTGTGTGGCGTTCCGCTCGCGTCGAGCACGCTGCCGCCCGCGAGCACGGCCGGTCGGTCGAGGCGGGCGTGGAGGCGGTGCGAATCGGCCGCCGGCGGGTCGGGCGGGCGGATGGGGGAGCACCGCGCGCGCCGTGGTCCGTGCGCGCGGCGACCGTCGCGTGCTTCGCCCTGGTCGCGGGCGGTTGCTCGTCCCCCGACCTCGCCGAGCTGGCCGAGCGGTTCGCGGCCGGCGACTACCAGGGGGTGCGCATGACGTTCGACGACCTCGCGGTCGACGACCGGACGGACGCCCACCTCTGGTGGATGAACCGCGCGGTCGCCGACCTCGCGGTGCACCAGCCGCGCGCCGGGATCGAGGCACTGCGCCGGGCGCGCGACCGCCTCGACGAGCTGCGCCGCGACACCTCCTGGCTGGCGTGGATCGAGACGGCGTTCACCGACGACCGCGCGCTCGTCTACGACGGCGCGGACTACGAGCACGTGCTGGTCCGCGCCTACCTGGCGCTGCTCGACCTGGCGTGCGGCGAGGGCGACGTCATCGCCTACCTGAATCAGATGCTCCTGCGCCAGGTCGAGCTGCGCGAGGAGTTCGTCACCGACGAGGGCGAGCGGCCGAAGCTCGGCCTGCGGTCGGCAGCGATCGGCAACTGGCTGCTCGCCGCGCTCGCTGCCGACGACCCGACCAAGGGCGACGTCGTGCGCCGGCAGCTCGACGCCGTGCTGGAGCACGAGCCGGACTGCGCGATCGCGCGCGCCGAGCAGGAGCGCTACGCGCGCGAAGGGCTGTGCCGCCCCGGGAACGGCGTGGTGCAGATCGTCGCTCTCGTCGGCCTCGGGCCGTACCGGGTCGCGCGCGACGAGCCGTTGTCGTCGGTCGTGCTCGACGCCGCGCAACGGATCTACAACGCGTACCGCGGCCGGGTCGCCGTGCCGGTCAACCTGATCGAGCAGGTGCAGATCGCCGATCTCGTCGTGCGGCACGACAACCCGAGCGAGGTGCACGTCGCCGCCGGCCCGGTGGCCGCGGTGACCGAGACGGTGACCAGCGTCGACCGGCTCGCCGAGGCGGAGTTCGCCGTCCTGCGCCCGCAGATCGTCCTGCGCGCCGTCCTGCGCCGGATCTTCAAGCTGGTCACCGCCGAGGTGATCAAGCAGCAGCTCATCGAGGACGACGACGACCGGCGCAAGGGCGGGAAGAAGGTCGCGGCTCCGGTCGGGGGCGAGAGCGCGGCGGAGCGGCGCCGGCGCGAGGAGGAGGAGAGGCGCAAGCGCGAGCGGCGCGAGCAGCTCGGCAGCCTCGCGGTCGATCTCTTGACCTGGCTCTGGGTCGCGGCCGAGGACGCCGACACGCGCTGCTGGGCGCTCCTGCCGGCGTCGTTCCAGGTGGCCCGCCTGGAACTCCCCGCCGGGGTGCACGAGGTCGTGCTGCGCGCCGGCGACCGCGGGCGCGCGGTCGGCGAGCCGCAGAAGGTCGCGGTGCGCGTCCGCGCCGGCCGCACGACCTTCGTCATCGCGCAGGTGCCGTCGCGCCGCGGCGGCCCGGTGCCGATGTCGTCCGACCCGGCCGCGCCGGATCCCGGTGTGCAGTAGCACGGCGAGCGCGCGCTTGCGGCTACACCGGGCGACGGCGAGGATGCCGGCGCGGGCACGTTCCCGGCCCGCCGCCTGCCGATGCAACCTCACACGTCGAGCACCATGATCTTTCGGGGCCGCGCGGCGCGCGCCCCTCGTCGCGCGCGGTCCGCGCGGGGCGCCCTGGGCTTCGCGGCGGCCGCCGCCGCGCTGCTCGCGGCGTGCCGGGGGCCGGCGATCGACTACGACCAGCTCCCCGACCTCGTGCGGCTGGAAACCGACCCGCCCGGCGCCGACGTGCAGCTCTCCGGCTACGCGATCCGCTTCGTGACGCCGTGCGACATCAAGCGCGAGACGCTGCGCGGACGCGAGATCACCGTGGTGAAGGAGGGCTACGCTCCGTTCCAGGGCACGCTCGCCGACATCCCCGCGGGCCAGCGCGGTACCTTCCGGCTGACCTTGCGCAAGCTCGCGCCCTGACGGGCCGCGCGGGCAATCGTTGCTTCCCGGCGGCGCGCGCGGAACAATCCGGCGCGATGCGCCTCCGCCGCGGCGTCGCCGGTCTCCTGCTCGCGCTCGTCGGGTGCTCGGATGCCGAGCCGATCGGCATCCACGTGAAGGTCGCGGCCGACGGCACCGCGGTCGTGACCTGCCGGAGCCTGCACCTCTCGTCGGATGCCGGTCCGATGGAAGCGGGCAGCCGGGGCATCGAGTGGCAGGAACGCGCCGTGCTCTTCGCGTCGCGCGGCCGGGTCGCCGACCTGAACGAGCTGCGCCTGCTCGACGTCGAGGTGCGCCGCACCGGCCCGACCAGCCTGCGTCTGTCCTTCCCGCGCGGCCCGGACGTGAAGTGGCACGCCGCGCTGGCGCCGTCCGCGGAGGGACGGAGCGCGGCGGCAGCCGCGCTCGACCCCTCGCAGCCGTCGACTTCGGTCGGCGACACGATCCGCATCGAGGTCGAGACGGACAGCGAGGTCACCGCCGCGGGCCACGCGCCGATCGCGCGCATGGTCAAGTCCGAGAAGGACGGTACGCGCGCGCTGCTGTGGATCCCGGTCGCGACCGCGCGCGAGTCCGGCGAGCCGATCGTGTTCGACGTCGTGTGGCGCTAGCCCGCAGCCGGAAGCCGCGGTGCCTTGCCTCCGCGACCGCGACGCCGCGCGCCGGCGCCTTCGCCGGCCGGTCCGCGGACGGTACGGCCGCGCGCGAACGTCGCGCGGGCGTGCATCGCGTCGAACTCGACGAGGGCTCCTGCAGGCGCGCGTCGCGCCGCACACCGGAGCGGCGCGGCCGGGCGCAGGCGCCGTCGGCCGGCGTCGCGCGGCCCGGTATGATCGCGCTCGTCCCGTGATGACGCGCATGAGCCCCGTGGCGACGAGTCGTACGCCCGTGTGGGCGCCGGCGGGCGCCGCGACGAAGACCGTCGAGAAGCCCGCCGCCGAC
>DATGPD010000146.1:0-2859 GCA_035305285.1 Planctomycetota bacterium | reverse complement strand
GCCTGCGCGTAGCAGCAGCCGCCGGTGCCGCTTCGTCCTCGACAGCGCCCGCGCGCGGGCTTCGCTCCCGCGGCAGCACCGCGTGCGGGCCGCGGAAAGCGCGCGCACTGTTCGAAGTGCAGGCAGCCGTGTCGGCGTACTTTGCGGGGCACTCGCTGAAGACGCAGCTCGACTACACCTTCCAGAGCATCGATCCGGACGTCGGCTCGCTCCGCGACAACCACGTGCTCAACTGCAGACCCAGATCGTGTCCTGACGGTCCTCGCCGCGGCGCGTCCCGCCCGCCGCCGACCGAGCGAGGTCGTGCGCGGCGTCGGACCTGCCGACGCGGGGGCGAGAACCGACCCCGGCACCTTCACAGGCGATCGGGAAGGAGCAGGGCGCGCGCGGACGGGGCGCGCCGCTCGCGTCCCGGCCGCTCCGGCGATCGGCGCGGGGGGCAGGGTGCGCGCTCGGGTTCGCGGGTTCGGCATGCGAAGCCGCGCCTTCCCGCGCGGCTCCGCCACGACCGAGCGCGCGGCGGCGAGCCTCAGCTCAGTTGCGGTACTTCCTGTGGCACTGCGAGCACAGGTTGCGGACGGACTTGAACTCCGCCTCCGCGGCGGCTCGCGCGCTCACCTCGCCGGCCTTCACCGAGCGCAGCGTCGCGACCAGCTGCCTGCTCCGTTCGACCGAGTCCGTCATCCACTGCCGCAGGTCCGCGGGTCCTTGCGCGCACTCCTCGGACTGCAGCGAGCCCTCGAGCGCCTGCAGCATCTTGGTCGCCTCGTTGACCACGTCGAGGTCGGGGTGTTCGGGGTCGACCATCTCCGGCAGCTTCAAGAGGTCCTGCACGTGGTCGTGCGCGCGCGAGACCTGCACCATCGCCTCGCGGAGGCCGCCGAACGGCACCTGCGGCGGCATGTCGTAGTCGAGTCGCGCGGTCGCGTCCGCGTCCGGCAGCTCCTGCGTGAGCACCGCGCGGTAGAGCCCGTCGTACTCCGCCCCGGTCCCGCACCACTGCCGCATCTCGGCCGCCGCGACCTCGCGCGGCGCGCCGTCGAGGAGGATGCGCCCGATCGCCGCCGCCGCCGGGCCGCGATGCTTGCCGTGGAAGCAGTGCACGTAGAAGGGGCCCTCGGCCTCGCGGAAGGTCTTTGCGATCTTGAGCATCTCCTCCTGCGTGATGCCCTTGTACTGGATGGGGATGTGGACGTAGCGCAGCCCGTACTTCGCCGCGGTCTGGTGGTCGGGTGCCTGGCCGTCGACCGACAGCACGGTCTTGACTCCCATCCGGGCCAGCTCGGCGAGCGCCTCTTCGCCGTGCGGCTCGCTGCCCGAGATCACGTTCGGGCTGAGGTGGTAGACGTTGTGCAGCCCGGGGCCTTCGGCTGCCTTGGCGTCGGGCAGCCGCACGACGGCGGCCGCCTCGTACGCGCTGCCTTCGATCTTCAGCGGCGGAGGAGGCGGCGGTCCCTGGGTGCCGTTCTTCCCCGAGGTCGCACACGCCACCAGGGCGCCGAGCGACAGCAACGAGACGTAGGCCAGTGCGCGGAACGGCTGCTGCATGGCGGGCGCTCAGGCACGAAGCGTGCCCGGCGACGCGGCGCGGGGTCGGACGCCCCGAATCCGCGCGAACGCGCGGTGCAGCGGGGTGTTTTCGCGGTCGCCTCGTGGTTTGCGCGCGGGCGGCGGGTGTGCCGTCCGTACGACAGTCGTTTCCTCTCCGTGGCGTCAGGCCCGACAACGCGCGCCGGCAGCGAAGGGTGGTGCGGACCCGCGCCCGGAGGGCGGATGGCGCGCGCGGCGCTCCCTCGCCGCGGGGCGTTCCGGCCGTGGTGGCGCCGACCACCCAGCGGCGCGTTCCGGCCGGAGGTCGAGAGTCAGCGCGGCGCCGACCTCCGGGCCGCCGCGGCGCGCCAGGCGGCGTCGAGCGCCTCCTCGGTGATCGCGCCGTGCGAGGCGTGCCAGCACGGCTCGCCGCGCGCGAACAGGATCGCCTGGGGGGACTCGTGCTTGATCCCGCAGCGGTCGGCGATGCCGCGCGCCACCGGTCGGTCGGCCAGAACGTCGACGGACAGCGTCGGCGCGTCCGGCGTGCGCGCGCGCCAGGCGGCGTATGCGCGGTGGGCCGCGGCGCTGATCGGGCACACCGGCGAGTGCTTGAACAGGAGCACGAGCGGGTGGGCGGCGAGCGCCGCCTCGTAGGCATCGAGGTCGTGGAGCGCGGTTTCCGGCACGCCGCGAGGCTACGCGGTGGGGCCGGCGGCGGAAACGGCGCTGGCGGAACGCACCCGCCCTGCCTGCGCTCGGGGTGTGGCGGGCAGGGTGCATCGGGCACCCCTCGCCCCTGACGTTCGCCTACCAGAGCGGCCTGGTCGCGGCGCGCACGGCCTCGTCCAGCTCGGCCGCGATCGCGCGGGCTCTCGCCACGACCTCCTCGCGCGAGCGTCCTTCCGGGCGCAGCGTCACACCCGCGACCCACGAGCGGCTGCCGTCGACGTCGGTCATCGGCAGGGTGACATCGACGTGGTCGCCCTCTTGCAGGACCACCTCCTCGCCGCGTTCGAGCGCCTGCACGTCTTCGGGGTCCGAGGGGCGGTTGCGCTTGGCGGACGACGTGGACGCGACGGCCATGAGCTGGGTGCTGCCCGCCGGCCTGGCGTGCAGGGTGAGGCGGGCGACATCGGGGTGGTTGGCAGCGACCTGCTCGACGAGCTGCTGTGCCCCCGAGCTGCCGGTTGCGGTGGTTTCGCAGGCGGTCGACAGCGCGGCCGCGGCGAGGAACACGGGCAGGCAACGGAACTTCGCGTGCATGGTGTGGAGACCTCCGCGCCCAACCGTACCGCTCGGTCAGGTGGAGAGCACGAACGGCGGGTG
>DATGPD010000145.1:0-6161 GCA_035305285.1 Planctomycetota bacterium | reverse complement strand
CCTCGATCGGCAGCGGCGCGTCCTCGTAGGCGAACTCGCCGAGGTAGGACGGCACGTAACCCTCGCGCCGCACGGTGCGCATGGCGTCGAGGACCTTCTGGGAGCGCACGCCGCGGGCCGCGATCTGTCGCTCGACCATCTCGCGGCGCAGGCGGTCGAAGTCGGTGCGTTGCTTCACCATCGCGGGCTGCCGACAGGGAAAGGCGTGTGGCCGAAACCAGGATTCGGGACGGCCGGGTGCAGGTTGCAAACGACCGCGGTCGGGACCGGGTTTCGTGGTCTCGCTCGGCCCTCACGTCCGCCGGGAAGGCCGGCGAACGGCATGCCGGCGGCGCGGATCGTTCCTCATGGCGAGACCGCGCGCGGGCACGCGGTGCGTGCGCCGCGGCGACGGGCGGATCGCGCACTCGTCCCGGGAAGGCTCCGCAGTCGCCCGCCTGCATCGCAGGCGCGTTGCCGGCGGCAGGACGTGCGCTCGCGCGGGGGCGCGTCCGGCTCCACGCACTCGGGAGCAGATCGCTCGTGCGCCGCGCTCCGCCGGTGCGCCGGAATCCGGTGCCGGCTCGCCGTCGCGCCGCGGCAGGCCCCACGCCGGGCGGCACTGCTAGACTCGCCCATCCCTCTCGCTCCGCCATGCCCCTCGCCTCCCGTCCATCCGCGAACGCGGGCGCGGCCGCTTCGTCTTCCGCCGAAACGCGCGCGCTTCGCGCGCCCGGCCCGCGCGCCGCGGGTCACGGCGCGGTTGCGGACTCCGCGAACGGACCCTGAACCGCGTGCGCCGGACGTCGACCATCGCAGCCAGCCCCGAGGACCACGCCGGCGCGCGGCGTTCGCCGGTCGCGAGCACCGTGCCGCGCGTGCCGGGGAAGCGCCTCGCCCGAGCGTGCCTGTGCGCGGCGGTCGTACTCTACGCGGTCGTCGTCTTCCGCACCGCGTGGATCAGCGACGACGCGTACATCACGCTGCGCGTCGTCGAGAACGCGGCACGCGGCCACGGACTGCGCTGGAACCCGGCCGACCGCGTACTGGTGAGCACGCACCCGCTGTGGCTGCTGCTGCTCACCGCGCTGCGGCCGCTCACCGGCGAGGTCTACTTCACCACCCTCGCCGTCGCGGGCGTGCTCGACCTCGCCGCGCTCGCCCTGCTCGTGAAGCTGGCGAGCGGGCCCGCGGCCGCCGCGGCCGGGATCGTCGTGCTCACGATGAGCCGCGCGTTCATCGACTTCTCGACCTCGGGGCTGGAGAACTCGCTCGGCTACGCGCTGTTCGCCCTGCTGGTCGCGTTCGCCGCATCCGATCGACCGCGCGTGTTCGGGCCGGCATTGGTCGGCGCGCTGCTCGTGACCACGCGTTACGACTACGCGCTCCTCGTCGTGCCGATCCTCGGCGCGGTGCTCTGGCGCGCGCGCAGCGCGCGCGCCCTGCTCGCCGCCGGCGCCGGCATGCTGCCGTTCGTCGCATGGCTGCTGTTCGCGTTGCTCTACTTCGGCTCGATCTGGCCGATGCCGGCGCACGCGAAGCTGTTCGCCACCGGGCTGCCCCTCTCCGGCCTCTTGCAGCACGGCCTGACCTACCTCGCGGCGACCGCACGCGACGACACGATCACCGTGGCGGCGATCGCCGCCGGCCTCGCCGCGGCCCTGTTCGCGCCGCGCTCCCTGCGCCCGCTCGCCGTCGGCGTGCTCCTCTACGTCGGCTACACGGTGCGCGCCGGCGGCGACTTCATGCTCGGCCGGTTCTTCGCCCTGCCCGCGTTCGCCGCCGTACTCGCGCTCGTGCACGGCGGCTGGCTCGCGCGCGGGCGCGCCGCGGCCGCGACCGGTGCAGCCGCGGTCGCGCTCGGGCTCGCGCGCCCGTGTCCCACCCTGCTCAGCGGCAGCGACTATCAGGGTCAGGGCTACATCGACCTGGGCGTGGTCGACGAGCGCGGCTTCTACTACGGGACGCTCGGCGTGTGCTCGCCGCAGCGGCAGATCCCGGCGTACGGTGCGGCGGCCGCGGTGCTGCCGCCCGATCCGACCGGCCGGCCGCAGGTCGTCGTGCAGACGGCGGTCGGCACCATCGGCTTCGTGCTCGGCGACCGCGCGCACATCGTCGATCCCCTGCGCTGCGATCCGCTCGTCGTCCGGCTGCCCGCGGTGGACACGGTCCACTGGCGCGCCGGCCACCTGCACCGCCACATCCCCGAGGGTTACCTGGAGACGCTCGCGCGCGGCGAGAACCTCGTGCGTCATCCCGGACTCGCGCGCTACTTCGACGCGCTGCACCGCGTGACGAGCGGCGGCATCTTCGACGGCGAGCGCCTGTCCACCTGGTGGCGCTTCGCGCGCGGCGAGTTCGACGACCTCCTGCGCGACTACGTCGCGACCGATTACCGCAAGCCGCCCCCGCGCCGCGTCGCCGCCGCCGACCTTCTGCCGTGTCCCGAGGGCACGCCGTGGCACGACCCGGGTGTCCTCTGCCTCTATCCGGGCGGCGCGATCCTGGACCTCGGACACGCGAGTCGTGCGGCGACCCTCGATGTCGCGCTGCACGGCCAGGGTCACTACCTGATCGAGTTCCTGCGTGAAGGCGCGTCGCTCGCGCGCGTGGGCGTGCGCACGCGCGACCGCATCCGCGCGGGCATGTCGACCTACGAAGTGCAGGTCCCCGCCGAGGCGCGCGAAGCCGGCTTCGACGCCCTCCACGTGCGGTTCGACGCGGCGGCGAGCGCTGAGGCGATCGGCGCGGTCGGGGCGGTTCGGCTGCGCGAGTGAGGGCGGTCACCGTGCACGCTGCCGGATTCGTGGCATGGCGCTGGTCGTGCTTCCGGCGGCTGCGCGCAGCGCGCACGCGCAAGTCGCCTGGCATCGGGTGGCAGGCCCTTCGCGGCAGGCGCCGGCTTCAGCAAGCGATCCGCTGCGGTCCGGGACGTGCACGGGACCGCCTCGAACGCGGCTTCAGGGCTTGCCGCGGCAAGCGCCCGCCAGCGACGATGCACGGCATGCCGACCGCGCGTCTCGTCCTCGTCACCGCGCTCCTGCACGCGCTCGGCGGCGATGCGGTCGCCCAGTCGGTCGACGACGACATCAGGGAAGCCGACAAGCAGTTGCGCTTCCGGTTCGACGAGCACGGCTTCTTCGCGGTGTCGCCGGACCCGGGCGCCGGTGGCATCCCGGACACGTGGCACGCGATCGCCGATCCGCAGAACGCAAGCGTGTGGGAGAGCGTCGGCCTGTTCGGGTGGATCGCGTTCCTCTGCACGGGCGATGGTGACCTGGCCTCGGTTGCGAACGCCCGCCGCGTCTTCGAGTTGACCGGCGTCGACGGCGAGACGCTCGTCCGCATGCTCGGCTCGCCGCCGGCCGCGGACGCGTCGCCGACCGACCGCGCGCGCTTCGTGCTGGCGATCCGCGCCGCCGAGGACCTCGCGCTCGCGCCGGCGATCGGTCCGCTCGAACGCGCCGCGGAATCGGCGGCGGACCCCGCGATCCGCCGGGCCGCAGCGCAGGCCGCCGCCACGCTGCGTAAGGCGCCGCGGCCGGACGCCGAAGCCCCGACCCGACCGCTCGACGAGGTACTCGCGGACTGCCCGTTCGAGCCGCACATCCTGGCGGTCATCGACCAGACGCGGCTTCCGCCGCCGCGGGCGGCGCTCGACCTGGTCCGCCGCGCGAGCCTTGCACTCACGCGCTCCGCGATCGCACAGGCGGGCGGCCGGCTGAGCACATCGCAGTGGGCCGGAGCTGTAGAGCTGTCCGAGATGTCCGGCATCCTGCCGTACGAAATCGCGCGCCGCTTCGGCAACCACCGCATCGCGCGCACGGTCTTCGCGAGCCGCATCGGCCGGCGGTCCATGGAAACCTGGGCGGCCTGCGACGGCGAGTTCGACGTCGAGGCCTTGTCCGCCGGGGCCGAGGCAGCCGGCTTGCAGTGCACGCGGAAGGATGACGTCCTGACGGTCGCGCTGGGGCGGAGCATTGAATTGCGCGTGACGCGTTCCACGGCGGAGGTCCGGGCGCGCACGGCGCAAGGCAACCGCCCTGCGACCGCCCCCCCGGCGCCCGAGGTGGCAGCAGCGCCGATCCGCATCCGGCTGCACTACGTGCCCGATCCCGCGGGCGGCACGTGGCCGGTCGGCGCGCTGCCCGAGCAGATCGGCATCTCGGTGCCGCGCGCGCAGGGCGAGCCCTTCGCCGTCGAACTGCGCTTCGCCGATCCGGGGTCGGCCGACGAGACCGCCGCGCTCCTCGAGGAGCTGCCGCGCCGCGTCGTGCGACTGGTCGAAGCGGGCGAGCTGCCGAAGTCGATCGCGAGCGTTGCGGCGAGGCTCGCGGTCGAGCGGGACGGCAACGTGCTGCGGCTCCGCATCGCGCTGCCGCCGATCGACGACGATCTGGCCGCGGCGCTGGCGAAGCTCATCCCCTGATCGAGCGGTCGTGGGGCGACGCCGGACCGCGCCGCCGTCGCGTCGATCGCCCACCGCTGCCCTCGCGAGGACGGTCATGGGCCGCGTGCTGCGGCGCGCGCTCTGGGTGCGGCGGTCAGGGCGCCGCGCACGCCCGCGGACCGGGCCTCCGCCCGGCCGCGGGTGCGGCTTCACGGCTCGAGGCTGATCGCGAAAGGATTGCTGGTACCGGGCGTGCTCCCCGCGAGGAGGAACGCCTGCGCGTACAGCGACCGGTGCTGGAGGAAGATCGAGTTCGGCACCGGCAGCGGCACGGACGTGGCGCCGGCACCGAGCGCGATCGGTACGGTCACCTCCGCGCTCGTCTCCCAGTTGCAGCCGTTGAGCGACGGGAACAGCAGGCCCATGTCGAACGGGAGCGGGATGCCGCCGAGGAGGTTGCGGGACGCGCCGATGGCCAGCGCGCCGACGGCGCCGGCCGTCCCGGTGACGCCCAGACCGTAGTTGGCGTTGCCGAGCACCGGCGGGCTGTTGATGCCGACGAGGGTCCCCCCGCAGCCCTGGCCGTAGGGGCCGTCGGCCGCGGTCGACGCCTGCGCCCAGGCGAACACTTCGCTCGGCGATGCGGCGCGGGTCAGCAGACGGAAGTCGTCGATCTCGTAGATGCTGGCCGCCAGCGTCGGGATCTGCTGACCGACGTTGAACGCGGTGACGTTGCTCGAGAACCCGCCGGTGATCGGTATCGGCGCCTCCGGCACGCCGTCGATGTAGAAGGTCGCCGTGGCCGCCGTCGTGTCGATGACGAGCGCCACGTGCACCCAGTTGACCGAGGCGAGTCCGTAGACGCTGGCGGTCGTCCGCAAGGTCGAGGGCGATCCGCCCCAGTTGCTGATGAGCAGCTGGGTGGCGCCGGTGAAGGCGCGGAACTCGAACGCCGTGGGGACGCCGAAGACGTAGGTCAGCGACGGCGCCGGATGGTTGTTGCCTAGGCGCAGGAACGCCGCCACGGTCAGGTCGCTGTTGGTGAGCTGGCCGGGCGCCCACCCGGTCTCCACGCGGTTGAACGTCGCGGTCGGCGTGATCGTGCCGGCCGCGAGCGCGGTGTTGAACTTGCCGGGGACCCAGGAAGTCGGCGTGGACGACACGATCTGCCCTTCGATCGGCGCCGAACCGGACACGAAGTTGATGGCGCGCGTGCCACCGCCCTCGTCGAACTTGTAGAACAGCTCCTCGTTCACCGCGGGCCCCGGCTGGTTGGGCGCGGGCGCGGTCGCCGGCGGCGCGGCGAGGCCGAGGTCGACGGCGACCTGCAGGGCTTCGAGGCTGCCCTGGGCGTGCAGGCCGGCGAACGAGGTCGCCGCGAACGAGAGAAGGAGGGTCGATCGTCGCATGATGCGTCAGGTGGGGGAGAGTGAAGGGTGTACTCGGCGCGGGTCGGCATGACCCGAGGCACCGCGGAGCATAAGGCTGCGTACTTCTCGGTGCGGTGCTTCCCGGCGGACACATTGCCCGGCCCGGGAGCGCGCGCGGCGCTGCCACTGGCCCACCGGTGCATCGCGGCCAGGGCCGGTTCGTGCGGACGCTCGCATCTGCCGCGGCGACACCGGCGGCCGCCTCGCAGCGACCGCGCGCTGCGCGGCACGGCATCGCTCGCCCACCGGGTCGCCGCAGTCGCGGTGCCGAAGGCGTGTACCGGCGATCCCGGGTACGGAACTCGCTCCGACCACCGCGGGGATGTGCGCACCGGAACAGGGGCGGCTTGCGCGCAGCCACC
>DATGPD010000144.1:0-13150 GCA_035305285.1 Planctomycetota bacterium | reverse complement strand
GCCCGGCTGGGTGAGCAGGAAGCGCTCGGCGGCCTCGGGCCCGGCGAGCGCACGCAGGCGCACGGTGCGGTGTCCGTGCAGGGTGCCGCGCACCGTGTCGAGGTTGCCGGCGACCACCAGCCGGCCGCGTTCGATGACCAGCACGCCGTCGCACGCCTCCTCCAGCTCGGACAGGATGTGCGAGGAGATCAGCACGCTCTTGCCGGCGGCGGCCAGCTCGCGCACCAAGGTGCGGAACTCGATGCGCGCGCGCGGGTCGAGCCCGGCGGTCGGCTCGTCGAGGATCAGGAGCTTGGGGTCGTGCAGCAGCGTCTTCGCCAGGTGCAGGCGCTGCCCCATGCCCTTCGACAGGCCGGTCGTCGGTCGGTTGAGAAACTCGCGCAGGCCGCAGAACTCGGTCACCGCGTCGACCGCCATGCGCCGCGCGCGGCCGCGCAAGCCGTAGGCGCGCGCGAAGAACTCGAGGTACGGCTGGACGGTCAGGTTCGGGTAGGCGGCGAACTGGTCGGCCATGAAGCCGACGCGCCGGCGCACCTCGCGCGGCTCGACCAGGGCGGACACGCCGTCGACCCACACGTCGCCGGAGTCGGGCAGGTCGAGGGTCGCGGCGATGCGCATCGTGGTGGTCTTCCCCGCGCCGTTGGGGCCGATGAACCCCCAGACCTCGCCCGGCGGCATGGTGAACGAGAGGTCGTCGACCGCGCGCACCTTGCCGTAGGTCCGCGTCAGCCCGCGCACGACGAGCATCGCGCCGTCGGCGACGGCCGGCGGCACGTCGGCCCGCGACGCTTCCGGCGCGGCGCCCGCGCGCGGCACGTTCTCGACCCCGGACTCAGTCAACGAAGTCCTCCTCGGCGAGCAGGCCGATCACGAAGTGGCGCCGATCCTCCCATGCGACGTCGAGGCCGAGCTGGTCGAACGCCGCGCTTGCGGCGAGCCATCCGGCGAAGCTTCCCGGCAGCAGCTCGCTCGCCAGGTGGCGCAGTTCCTCGGCGAAGCCCGCGCGCGCGCCGTCGCCGGGCGCCTGCGCCGCATAGCGCAGCTCCAGCTCGTTCACCGTCGTCGCCATCGTCTGCAGTTCCATCCGGCCGCGGTGCAGGAAGGCGTGGACCGCTGCGGCATCGCTCCGCTGCAGCACGACGCGCTCGCCCTCCGGCACGCCGAACCAGAAGTCACCGGCGTGGTCGCGCACCGCGATGCCGGGCGCGACCGGCACGAGGGAACGGTCGAACAGGACCTCCAGCGCGCCGTCGGCGACCCGGCGGAAACGCAGGCGCTCGCGTGCCTGGCGCACCGACACGGAGACCACGTGCGTCTGCCAGCGGGCCGGCACGAGGCTGCCCGCGATCCTCCCGCCGGCGGCGTGATCGACCACCAGGCGATGCGGCGTCTCCTCCCGCGGCGACCGGCGCAGCGCGAGCGACGTCACCAAGGTGCCCGGGTGCGGGACCAGCTCGCTCGGGGTGAGGCCGGGATACAACGACATGCCGGCGTGGCAGACCGCGACGTGCGTCCGCTGGTCGAGCCAGGTCAGCGAGCGCACCGCGCCGCGCACGCCGAGCCCTTCGGCGAGCACGCCCCACAGCAGGATCGCGGCGGCGAACCCGATTCCGAGGGCCGGCAGGGTGAACGCGATGAGCACCGGCCGTCCCGCGCGCCGGCAGAGGAACACGTTCACCGGGCCGGCGACCACGACGAACGCGGTCAGCAGGATGAAGAACGCGAACACCGGCACGTCGCCGAGCCCGGGGATCTTGAGCGAGGCGTGCAACCAGTCGTGCGCCGGACCGCCGGCGATGCGCTTGCGCGTGTCGGCGACGCCGGTGTCGCGCAGCCATTCCGCCAGGCCGGTCGCGTCCGGCTTCTCGGGATCGACCAGAA
This sequence comes from Planctomycetota bacterium, assembly GCA_035305285.1. Taxonomy (GTDB): domain Bacteria; phylum Planctomycetota; class UBA1135; order UBA1135; family UBA2386; genus DATGPD01. The sequence continues at coordinate 11,269 of DATGPD010000144.1, read as the reverse complement.
AGCGGCCGAAGGCGAACGCACCCTGGCGGTGCTCGCCGAGCGTGCGCCGCAGCGGACCTTCGGGGAGGCCCCGGGCGTACGGCACGTACACCCGGCCGCCCGCGGCGAGCACCTCGACGAGCGCCTGCTCGCTGTGGGGGTCGAGCCGCGCGCGGCCGTCGACCACCAGCAGGTCGAATCCGGCGAAGCACCGCCAGTCGCTCGGCAGCGCGTCCGGCCCGGTGTGCACGATGCCGGCGGTCTCGAGGTTGAGGGGTCGTGCGGCGACCCCCCGCCGGGGCGCGGGCGCGCCGGACGCGGGCAGCGCCCTGGCGAGCGCGGTTTGCAGCGTGCCGATCGACTCGGCGCGCTCGGTGACGAACAGGACCGCGACCTCGTTGCCCTTCCCGGCGAACGCATTCGACATCCGCGTCTCGCCGTCGTCGACCCTGGCCAGCACCGACATCCCCTGGCCGAAGCGCTGCACGGGATAGTGGCGGACGACGCGCTGGCCGGGCTCGAGGTGCAGCGTCTCGTGCACATCCAGCCGCCGCGCCCAGTCGGTGACGTGGATCGTGGTCGCGTGGCTGCGCTCGTCGGGGTTCTCGACGATGCACGTGACGAAGCCGCCCGGGCCGGGCCGGTCGTGCGCGGCGAACACCGGCGTGATCTCGATCGACACCTGCTCGTCGGCCGGCTGGCCGGGGAACGCCGGCACGCGCAGAGTCTGCACCTGACCCGCCACCGGGCCGAGCGCGAGCAGGATGCACAGGGCGAGCCGCGCCGCCCGCGTCACGCGATCTCCTTCGGCAGGGGCTTCGCGACCTTCGCGGTCGCGTCGAGCAGCATGCCGACGACGCGCGCCGGCGTGAGACCGTCGAGCCGCGCGGCGTGCTGCAGGACGATCCGGTGCGCGAGCACCGGCACGGCGAGCGCGTCGACGTCGGCGAAGTCGACGTTCGGGCGCCCGGCGAGCAGGGCCGCGGCGCGTCCGGCCTCGGCGAGCGCGATGGCCGCGCGCGGCGACGCGCCGAACGCGATCGCGGCACGCGCGGCCTCCGGGCACAGGGGGCTGTCCGCGTGGCTCGCCTCGACCAGCCGACCGATGTAGTCGGCGACCGCCTCGGGCAGGTACACGCCGTCCACGACCGCGAACAGCTCGGCGAGCTCTCCGGCGTCGATCACCGGCGCGAGTTCGGGCGGCTGGCCGCGCCGCCGCTCGCGCAGGATCGTGGCGAGGACGTCGGCCGGCACGTTGCGCACCTCGACCTTGAACAGGAAGCGGTCGAGCTGGGCCTCGGGAAGCGGGTAGGTGCCTTCCAGCTCGATCGGGTTCTGCGTGGCGAGCACGAAGAACGGCTCGGGCAGCGGGTGGGTCTCGCCGAACACCGTGACCCGCCGCTCCTGCATCGCCTCCAGCATCGCCGACTGGGTCTTCGGCGAGGCGCGGTTGATCTCGTCGGCGAGAACGACGTTCGCGAAGATCGGCCCGGGCTTGAACGTGAACGTCCGCTGGCCGCCGTGTTCCTCCAGCACGAGGCCTCCGGTGATGTCGGCGGGCAGGATGTCGGGCGTGAATTGCACGCGCCGGAAGCGCAGCGCGAGCAGGCGGCCGAGCGCCTTCACCAGCTCGGTCTTGCCCAGGCCGGGCAGGCCTTCGAGCAGCAGGTGCCCGCGCGCACACAGCGCGATCAGCACGAGGTCGAGCATCGCCTGCTGGCCGAGCAGCACGGCGTTGAGCGCGCCGCGCAGGCGCAGGAGCAGATCGCGGCCGCGCGCGACGCGGTCGGGAGCGAGGAGGGTCGTACTCATCGTCGGGTACCTCCGCCCGGGTTGCCGGCGGCTGCGCGTCGGCTGCTGAAGAACTCGTGCACGACGGCGCGGTGGCTCGGCGAAAGGCGCCGCCGCCACGCGGCCTCGCCGCTGCCCGCGCCGGCCGTGCTCCCCGGAGCCTCGTTGCGCTGCGGTGCGGCGGTCGGATCGACCCGGCGCACCTGCATGATCTCCCAGTCCTCGGCGAGCACGCGCCCCGGCGGAAGCTTCTGCGTCTGCAGCGTGCTCGTGTCGCCGTCGAAGTGCTCGTCGAACGCGAGGCGCGCGTGCCCCGGCCCGCGATCGACACCGCCGCGACCGACGTCCTCGCCCGGTGCCGGCTTCCCCGCTCCGGGCATCGCCTCACCGAGCGCCTCGCGCAGCGCCTGCAGCGCGCGCTCGTCGACGTCGCCCGCGGCCGCGGCCAGCGCCTCGGCCTGCTCCAGCGCGGCCTTGCCGAGCGCCTCGGCGACCTGCTCCATGGTCTCGGCGTCGCCCGCCTTCGCGGCGCGGCTGGGGTCGAGGCCCGCGGGTAACGCATCCAGCAGCCCCGCGGCCGCGGCCTGCTGCAGGAGGTTCTGCATCGCGGCCTCGGCGTCGGGCACGTCGCCGGCACCGGACGTCTCGCCGGGGGTGCGCGCCGCCTCGCGCAGCGCCTGCAGCGCGTGCGCGGTGCGCGCGAGTGCGTCGCGCTGCAGGGCACGCTGCTCCTCCAGCCGCTCGCCGAGCGCGTCGACGTCGGCCCAGGCGACTTCTTCGCCGGCCGCGGCCCGCTCGCGCAGCTCCTCGACCCGCTGCGCGAGGTCTTCGAGCCGGCGTTCGTCGAGCACGCCTTCCTGCCGCGCGAGGTCGATCGCGTCCCGCAGGTCCTCGATCGCCTGCGCGACGACCCGACTGCCCGGCGCGGGCGCCGGTTCGGGTGCCGGCAGCAGGAAGACTCCGCAGAACAGCACCGCGGGAAGCACCAGCCGGCGCGCCGCCGGAGCCCAGCGCACCCGGGGGATCCGGTGCGCCGCCTCGACGACCCTGGCGTGCAGGGCGGCGTCCCATCCGCCCGGCCGCGCCTCGGACGCGCTGAGCAGGAGGCCTTCGAGGCCGAGACGCCGGTCGAGGTGCGCCAGCTCGGCCGTGGCCGGCAGCCGGCCGCGGCGCACGGCGACGAACCCCGCGGCGATCGGGATGGCGAGCGCGGCGGCCCAGGCCGGCGCAGGCGGCGGCACCGCGATCCCGCAGACGCGCAACGCGAGGAAAGCGCACGCGGCCGCGAGGAGGAGGCCCGCGCCGACGGCGGAGAAGCCGGTCACGAACGACGCGGCCTGCACTCGGCGGCGAAAGCCACGGACTTTGCTGTCGACGTCAGGGTGCAAAGGCGGTGCGCACTGGCGTGCCGTGCGGGCGAGACTCGCGATCGCGGCGCCCGGGCCCGTGGGGACGAGAGTAGCGATCCTTCCATGCGCGCGCGGGCGCAAATCTTTCGCGTTCGCGGGCGACGCGGGCGCGGCCGCGCGGACCGAACGCGCCTTCCGCGCCGCGCCCCGGCCCGGCGGCAAGGCCCGAACGACCTCGCGATCGCCGCGCGCTCCGGCGCGTCGAGCACCTGTTCGCCCGGCTCACGCTCCCGCTACGCTGCGCCGCCCGCTGCCGCCATGCGCGCCGACCGATCCCCGCCGTCGCGTTCCCGACCCGTGCCGGAGCGCGGTCCGCGCACGCACGCGCTCGCGTTCGCCGTCGTCGTCGCGATCTGCGTCGCCCAGATCGCGTGGTGGATCTACTTCCAGCTCGCCGAGGCCGGCCGCCTGGAGCGCGCCGGCGAGCTGCTCGCGCGCGGCGACGTGGCGGCCGCGGCGCAGGAGCTGGGCGCCGACCGCGACGCGAGCCTGCGCGAGACCGCGCGGCGGCGGAAGGTGATGTTCCTCAGCGAGGGCATCGCCCTGAGCGCGCTGGGCCTGGTCGGCGTCGTGTTCTTCTACCTGGCGATCGGACGCGAACGCCGGCTGCGGCTCATGCAGGAGCGCTTCCTCACCGGCACGACGCACGAGATGAAGACGCCGGTCGCGAGCATCCGGCTCGGGCTCGAATCGCTGCGCGCCGGCACGCTGCCGCCGGACCGGCAACCCGCCTACCTCGCAGCGATGCTGCGCGAGGTCGACCGCCTCGAAGTCGGCCTCGACAACCTCCTCGCCGCGGCCGACGTGCAGCGTCTGCGCGCGCCGGCGAACCCGCAGCCCGGCGACCTCGCGGCCGACGTGCGCGCCAGCGTCGACGCACTGCGCGCGCGTGCCGCGACCGCGCAAGTCGAGCTGGTGGTCGGTGATCTGCCGCCCACCGAGGTCGTACGCGACGCGGCGACCCTGCGCCACGCGCTGCGCAACGTGCTCGACAACGCGATCAAGTTCTCCCCGCCGCGCAGCCGGGTGGACGTCGCGCTGATCCACGACGGCGACCGCGCGATCGTGTCGGTCGAGGACCGCGGGATCGGCGTGCGCGCCGCCGACCTGCCGCACCTCGGGCAGCGCTTCTACCGCGGCGCGAACGCCGTGCACCGCGGCGGCAGCGGCCTCGGCCTCTACCTGGCGCGCGAAGTGCTGCGCGCCGCGGGCGGCGACCTCGCACTCGCGAGTGCGGGCGAAGGGCACGGCTGCCGCGTCTCGATCTCTTTGCCGCGGAGGACGCGATGAGCGAACCGCGCTGCCTCGTGGTCGAGGACGAGGACCTACTCGCCGCGCTTCTCGCCGAGAACCTCAGCCGCACCGGGCTCGCCGTGGAGCGCGCCGCGGACGGCGACGCCGCGGTGGCCGCGCTCGCGGCGCGTGCCTTCGACCTCCTCGTCCTCGACGTGATGTTGCCCGGCCGCGACGGGTTCAGCGTGCTGCAATGGCTGCGCGCGCGCGACGACCGCACACCGGTGCTCGTCCTGTCGGCGTGCGCCACCGACGCCGACCGGATCCGTGGCCTGCAGCTCGCGGCGGACGACTACCTGGTCAAGCCGTTCAACCTCGACGAGCTGTTGCTGCGCTGCCGGAATCTCCTGCGGCGCACGCGCCGGCCGGTAGCGCGCACGATCGAGTTCGGCGGCAACCGCGTCGACCTGCGCGCGCGCCGGGCGGTGACTTGGCGGGGCGAGGAGGTCACGCTCACGCCGGCCGAGCTGCAGCTCCTGACGGTGCTCGACGACCGCGCCGGCGAGGTGGTCGATCGCCAGGTGCTGGTGCGCGCGGTGTTCGGCCCGCACACGCCGGTCAAGCACCGCACGCTGGACAACCTGGTCCTGCACCTGCGGCGCCTGTTCGAGCGCGACGCCAAGGAGCCGCGCCACTTCCACACCGTGCGCGCGGTCGGGCTGCGCTTCGAACGCGATGGCTGAGGCCGGCGGCGCGCGCCGCCGGAGCGCGCATCACTGCGTGGTGACGCGCAGCGCGTAGCCGTGCGGCCCGGTGTCGTCGGCGACCGACGCGAAGGCGTCGGCACTGTGGCTCACGGCGTAGAAGCCCGGGTTCGGCGGCGTGAGCGTGCCGAGCTGGACCGTGCGCTTGTCGGAGAACACGAGACCCCACGGGTTCGCGCCCGGCACGTAGCTCACGAGTTGCTCGTACAGGGTCACGTGCTGGAACCACGGCAGCGCAGGGATCGCGATGTGCGAGCCGGGCGCGAACTCCGGTACCTCGCCCGAGGCGTTCGCCTGCAACGGGAGGATGATGTCCCAGCTCGTGTAGATGGTGCACGACGTGCCCGGCACGGGCAGCGGGAGCTGGCCGAAGGAGGCCTGCGCGTCGCTGGCGCCGACGATCGCGAACACCGGCGCGTTCGCACCGAGGTTGGTGCCGTGGATCGAGTGGACGCCGCCGGGGGCGTGCGTGCCGCTGGTGGCGATCGTGGCGGCCGACCCGTTCGGCGTCACGCTGCACCCCAGGTCGGAGCTGAACGCGACGCCGTTCACCGCGCCGCCGGACCCGATCGCGGCATCGACCAGCGCGTGCCCGCGACCGTCGATGTCGTTGCCGTCCACGGACATGTCGATGACGAAGAACCCGCCCGGCGGGATCGTGATGCTCACCGGCTGGTTGAAGGCGAAGGTCAGCCCGTCGTTCAGACCTCCCCAGGGCTCGGGGACGATCGACCCCTGATCCGGCCAGAAGGTCGCCGGTCCGTCGAACACCGTGGTGAGCGGGTGGCTCAGGTTGTCGCCGAAGACCGGCCCGGGGATGCCGACCGTGGTGGTCCCGACCCGGATCACCACGCGTTGGATGCGGAACGGCCCCGGCGCACCGACCGCCGGGATCGGCCCGTCGAAGCGGAACGACATGCGCGTCGCGACGAAGCTCGCGGCCCCGGCTTCCGTGGCGTCATAGAACATCTGCACGCGCGCCGCGCGCTGCATGAAGGGCTCCACGCGGTAGCTGCCGAGTTCCTGGTTCGCGGGGATGCGCGAAGCGGGCATGTAGAGCTCGGTCTGCGCGGCGGCGCCGCTCGCGAGCGCCGCAAGAAGGAGGATCGTGCGGTCGAACTGCATGCCCGGGATGGAAGCGCGCGCGGACCGCCGACCGGAGGGGCGCAGTGTCATCCCAATGTCATCCGCAGCGGCGCGGGCGGAGCGTTCCACCGACTCGACCGCGGCGCGTGCGTGTGCGGTGCCACGCGCCGGAGTCGCGTGCGGTTTCCGTGCGCAGGGATCGGCCGGCGCACGCGCGACCGCCCCCGCGCGCGGATCGCAGGGCCCCTGCCCGGCGTTTCCCGACCTTCCGGCTCCGGCGCACGTGTCGCGCTCCGTGTCAGTAGCGCGGATCGAGGAGCACCGAACTCGACGCTGGGCTGCCGCCGTGCTCACGACGAGCAGCCTCAGTGCTCGGTCGCTGATCCGGGCTCTTCGAGGCGCACGCCGCGAGCGCACGGGCGTACGAGCCGGGGCAAGAGGTCTTGTAGCCGTTCGGGCGCACCGCTCGCGCAAGGACCATCGCGCGCTCCCTCTCTCGGACCATTCTGCGGATCGGAAATGCAGCGCAGACGGGCTCCGGCATCAGCTCGTCGCTGTGTAACCCCCTGATCGCGCCATCCCTGTACCCGGAACGGCGCGCCCAGCCCGCAACTGTGTTGGTGAGCCGTGCCTTGTGTGGACAGAATGCGACTCGGCAGCTGGAGGGCCCGACCCGCACGCGGACTCGGTCCTGGAGCCGGGGACTTCGGCCGGATCCAAACCATCCACATCTGCGGGAGTTGCCCCACGCGGCGGCGCCAGCTAGCCTCGGCTCCTACCGAGGTACACCATGCGGCTCGGCCTGTTGCCCAGTCAGCAACGCGCGCTGCGGAAGACGATGAAGAAGGCGCGCAAGTTCGATGACTTCCGTGCGCGCACGCGCCGACATTTCCTGGCCCTCGGAATCGTGGCAGGTTCGGCGTCGGTGGCCAGCTTCTTCGTGGGTCGCGGAACGAGCAGCGAACCCGCGGCGGACTCCGCCTTGCCACTGCCCTTGTTGCGGCAAGCACATCGGTTGACCGTGGGCTCCATCGACGAACTGCTCGCTGATTACGCCACGTTGCTTCTGGCGCTGGAGCGGCGGCCGAACGATCCCGTCTTGACCGCAGGATTTGCTCGCCTCGTCGATGGCGCCGTCGAGCGCGCCGATCGCGAACTCGCGCGCCACCTGGCGCGGAGCGCGCGCCGTTTGCCTGCGCCGTTGTCCCGGTTTCACGTCGTCCTGGACGCCGTGGCGGACGGCAAGTGATGTCCTCGCCCGCGATCCGCCGCGCGCGCGACCGGATCAAGGTCGACCCGAATCCGGCCATCGAAGGCCAGCCGGTGACGATCACGGTCACGGGTCCGGGACCGTGGTTCATCGCCGGCGATCCGGACGGAGAGATCCGCGAGTACCAACCCGGTCCGAACAACGAAATCGAACTGACCGCGCCGCCCGGCCGCGGCGGAGGAACCTTCACGATCACGGACGGCAACGGCACCAGCGCCCGGATCGACATCGAGTCCTCGGATTGACACGACCATGCGCACCCTCGTCCTCGTCCACTTGGCGTTCGCCGGAGCCGTCGTCGCGCAAACCGGCATCGTCGTGCCGGCGGCCGCGGCGACGCGGGACGGCACCACCAATGCAGAGGCCGCCGGATTCACCGAGCGCCGCCGGCAGCAGGTGCTCATCGGCACGAGCCTGCTGAGTCCCCTCCTGGGCCGCACGATCGATCGCCTGACGTTCCGGCGCGACGGCGCACTGCCGCCGCTTGTCGCCGGACAGACCAGGTTGCAGGTGTCCGTCAGCATCGCACCGTTCGGCTCGATCGAGGACACGTCCCTTTCGTTCGACGCCAACCATGGCGCGCCGACCACGATCGTGTTCGACGCGACGGTCGATCTTCCCGCGGCGCCCCGGCTGTCGCATCGCAACGGCGCCACGTGGTCGGTGCCCGACATCGTCACCGTCCCGTTCTCGGCGCCCTTCACCTACCCCGGGGGGATCCTGTGCCTCGAGTTCCGCGGCGAGCCGGTGGCGGGTCGCGCCTCCACGTGGTGGCCGATCGACTGCGAGAGCGACGGCGTCCGCGGCCGACGGACGAGCCTCGGCCCCGGGTGCGGGCGCGTCGCGTCGCAGGCTGCCCTCACCGCGACGGCCGCCGAGTCCGGCCTGCGGCCGGGAGCCACCGCCGAACTTGTCCACCTGACGGACAGCACTGCGGCGACCATCCTCGCGCTCGCGGTCCAGCCGCTGCGCGACCCGTTCGAGCTGGCCGGTCTCGGCGCGCCGGGGTGCTGGTTGCACGTATTGCCCGACGTGACTTTGCCCGCCCCGGTGACCGGCAGCTACTTCGGCCGCGGTATCGGAAGCGCCCGGTGCGCGCTGCGGATCCCCGAGGGCCCCGCGTCGCTCGGGGCCGTGCTCTACGCGCAGTGGTTCGACGCCACGACGCACGGCCTCGCGGCGAGCAACGGCCTGCAGCTCGAGATCGCGGCGTCGGCCACGGCGCTGGACGCCGCGATGCTGACCTCTGCCCCGGCGCCCGCCGGTCCGCTGCCCGCCACCGGGCGGCTGGACGTGGGCGTCATGCCGGTGCTGGAGTTCGGCGTGCAGTAGCCGGAGATCCGCGTGGTCGAGGCACCGCGTTGCCGCATCCACAGTGAGAGGTGCAGCGCGACGACCCCGCCCGCGCGCGTCATCGGCTGATCCGGGTCGGAGCAAGACGTCGACCACAGCGGTCGCACCGAGTGCCGCCGCCGGCCCGGACCGGGTCCATCGTTCGGCGCCGCGGGCTCGTCCAACGGCAGGCGCCGAAGGCTGCCGGCACGCCTGGGGAAGGATTGCGGCTCCGCCTCCGCGCAATCGGGTCCTCGTCGTCCGACGCGACCCGAACGGGATCGCCCCTGTCCAATGGAGCCTGAAGTCGGATTTGAACCGACGACCTGCGCTTTACGAAAGCGCTGCTCTACCGCTGAGCTATTCAGGCCGAAGCGGGACGGGGAAGGTAGCGGGCACGCTCGGCCACGGCAAGCGTGGACGCGACCGCTGCGGGTTCCCCAGAACGCCGCCGGGGCCCAGCGGGCCCCGGCGTCTCGCGTGCGCGTCCCCTACGCAGCGATCACTGGTCGCTCTCGAGGCGGGCGGCCTCGGTGCTGGCGCCGTTCCTGCCGCCGTTCAGCGCGGCCTCGATCGTGTTGACCAGCTTGAGGTGATCGCCGGACTTGAGGCCGGCGCGGCCGAGCGCGCCGACGATCGCGAGGCGCAACTCCGGGTCGGCGTCCGCCACCGCGGCGGCGAGCTTGTCGATCAGCTCCGGCGAGGCCTTGCCGGCACGCTGCAGGATCGAGCCCGCGGCGTCGGCAGCCGCCTTCCTCAGCTCGACGCTGCCGGCGCCGGTGATCGCGTCGATCAGGGCAGGCAGGTCGGCCGAGGTGCCCGCCAGCGCGAGCGCCTTCGCCGCCGGGATGGCCACCGCGTCGGCGCGCGACAGCTGGCCGGCGAGCTGCTTGGTCGCGCCGCTCACGTCGGCGCCCTTCTGCGAGAGCTCGGCGAGCGCCGCGCTCGCGGAGGCCGCGATGCTCTCCGCCCACTTGCGCTTGTGGCCGAGGTCGACGCCTTCGAGCACTTCGTTGACCTTCTGCGTCAGCGCTTCGCCGGTCAGCGGGCCCTTGATGATGCCGTCGACCCGGTCGCCGAAGCGCGTGGCCGCCTGGTCCTCGTCGGTCGCGACGACCAGCACCTTGGTGTTCGCCAGGCGCGGATCCTTGCGGATCAGACCGATGACGTGCTCCGGCACGACGTCGGGCAGGTCCTGGTTGATGACCACCGCGTCGACCACCGGGAAGGTGATCAGGCTGCCGACGGCCTCGGTGCCGCCCGCGGCGGCCTCGACCACCGTGCCGCGGCCCTTGGCGAACGCCTCGGTCGCCGTGCGCCGGATGGCCTCGGAACCGTCGACCACCAGCACGGTCCGCAGCGACTCCTCGGTGACCGCGGCGCCGAGCACGCGCACGACGTCGGCGGCGTGCGGGACGTCGACCCCGTCGCTCGCCTCGGCGATCGCGAGCGCGCAGGCGTACGCGACGCGCTTGTCGTCATCGTTCAGGCCGTCGATCAGCGGCGAGCTGGCGAGGCTGGCCCTGTCCTCGACGCGACCGAGCAGCTGCGCGCACTCGACCGCCACCGGCGCCATGCCCTTCTCGCGCGCCTCGGCGAGCGCCTGGCGCAGCACCGCCGGGCCGAGCGCGACCGCCTTGACGCGCAGCTCCGCCGGCGCATTGGCGAGCGCGGTCAGGCTCTCGGGAGCATCTTCACCCGCGGCGGCAAGCGCGGCCTCGATCGCCGCGGCCTCGGCGAGCAGGGCACGCGCGTACGCGGCCTGCGCCGCCGACGACGCCGGGTCGGTGCGCCACGCGGCGTAGGCGAACTTCTGCGCCACGCGCAACGGGAACACGGAGGTCGGCACCTCGACCGGGTGCAGCGCGCCGTCGCGCAGCTCCCACACGACCTCCGACGGATCACTCGCGGTGCGGCCGGTCATGTAGCGATCGACCAGCGCGAGGTAGCGGTCGACCGCGTTCGCGCCGCCGGCGTTCATGCGCTCGCAGGCACGGCTGGCGACGAAACGCACCTCTTCGGCGCGGTCGTTGCTCGCCGCGGCGAGCAGGGTCGGCAGCGCGCGCGGATCCTCGATGTGCGACAGGGCGGCGGCGGCGTTCCGGCGGACGAGCGGGTTCTCGCTCTGCATCGCCTCGATCAGCGGCAGGGTCGCCACCGTCCCGAGGTAGTAGAGCGACACGATCGCGTAGTCCTGCACCCTGGTGTCGTCGTCGGCCAGCTTGGCGACCAGCGCTGGCACGGCGAACTCGCCATGGTCGGCGGCGAGCGTGCTCAGCGACTTGTGGCGCTCGCCGTAGTCGTTGTCGGGCGAGCACGCGGCCGCGACCAGCACGTAGATCGCGTCCTGGTCGCGCGACATCTCCTTGCGGCGCAGGCGGGCGCGGCTCTGCAGCTCCTCGGCG
>DATGPD010000143.1:0-10329 GCA_035305285.1 Planctomycetota bacterium | reverse complement strand
CGTTCGTCGCGTCGTACGGGAAGCAGTGGTCGAGGCCATTGCTCGTGACGACGTTCAGGCCGTCGAGCGCGACCCACTGCGTGCGGAAGCGCTGGCCGGAGAGGTTGGGCGCCATCGTGTAGGGGAGCGCGAGCGAGGCCGCGCCGCTGGCGTCGGTCGTCGCGTTGAGGAACGCGAGGACGTTGATGTTGAGGTCGCACGACGGCGCGCCGAGGAACGCGAGGTTGACCGGCAGCGGGACGCCGTTGAACAACGGCGAGGCGTCGCCGACCATCAGGGCCGCGGGCGCGGAGGCCGGCCCGTTGGCCAGGTTGTTGGTGATCGTGGTCGTGTTGGTCGTGCCGTTCGCGGCGAGCGGATTGATGCCGCCGCCGATCGTGCAGCCCGTGCCGACCCAGCCGGCGGTGTGCGAGGTGCCCGGGCCGCGCTCGTAGAACTGCGTCGGGCTGACCGGGTTCGACTGGTAGATGATCACCTCCCACAGGAGCGGATGGACGCCGGTGTGCGTGTACGGCGTCGTGAAGATGACCGGCGAGTCGAACTGGGCCGGCGGGCGCGTGTAGGGGCTCACGGCCGGGAAGTTGATCGGCCCGTTGACGACGACCGTCTGGTTGCCGCCGGTGAGGAAATTGTTGGCGAAGACCGTGCTGATGTTCAGCGAGGAGGAGGCCGCGTCACCCAGCGTCACCTGCGCGGTGAAGGTCTTGGCCACGTGCGTCGAGGTGTACTGGTGCCGGAACGACATGGCCTGGATCACCATGGTCTGGCCGACCAGGTCGTCTTCGATCTGCTGCACCATGATCTCGCCGGTCGTGTTGCCGGCGGGAACGAAGGGGCCCCAGGGGATCGAGTTGTTGATCCCGCCGTAGACGTTGGTGACCCCGGTGGGCGTGACGAGCTTGTTCTGGGCGACGGCGGCGCCGGCAAACAGCGCGACGCCAGCGAGGAGAAAGCGTGAGGACATGGAAAACTCGGGGTGGGTGATGAGAGGGGCCCGGGACGTCCGGGCGCGGGAGGGCACTGTATCCGCGCGCCGGGAAGGAAGCGCGCCCTCGGCCGAGGCCCGGCGGCGAACCCGGACGACGACGACGGATGCCGTCGACGGTCGGCGTCGGCCTCCACCCTGATCTGCCGTCGCCAGCGTCGCTTCCGCGTGCCTGGCGGAGCTTCCGGGTGATCCCCCTCTTGCGCGTTCGCGTCGCGGCCCGCGCGTTGCTTGCAACGTCCAGCGTGTCTGCGACCGTCACCGACCCGGCAGTGCTGCTCCGGACGGCGCGTTGCCCGGTGGACCGCGGGGCGAGCCGACGGATGACGAAGCGATGCACCGTTGGCCGTTCGCGCGCCTTCGCGTGCGCAGACCTCGCATCGCGCCGCCGGTGAACCAGCGGTGCGCGCACTTCGCACAAGCCTGCGAAGGGATTGCCGGGGAACTCTTGACAGTGGGTGCATGCCTCCTAGCTTCCCGCGCCGATCCTCGGATCGAGTAGCACGGTCGCGCGCGCGTCGCGCGCGACGAGCTTTCACGGTCAGCCGAGGAGCCTCCACAGGAGGTCTGCCATGAACGGCATGACGGCCGATGCAACGAATGGCTCGCAGGCGAGCGTCTGCACCGTGCGAGCCAATGGTGACGAAGTCGACGAACCTCCAGGTACTTCGTCCCTCGCGGTGACGACCAACGGTCACCGCCCGGGGAACCCGAACAGCACGTTGGACGATGCGCCCGAGGGGCGCGCAGCGGATGCCCGGGGAGGGGCATTCCTGCTCGGCGAAGCGGCGCGGCGCTACCGCGCGCGCTGCCATCCCGATGCCGGTGACGCCGACTGGCACGACTGGCGATGGCAGCTCCGCAACCGGATCCGCGACCTGGCCGGCCTGCGCCGCGCCCTGTCGCTCTCGGTCGAGGAGACCGAGGCGGTGGTGCGGCTCGGCGACCGGTTGCCGGTCGGGATCACGCCGTACTACGCGGCGCAGCTCGACGCGCTGGACCCGAACGACGGCCTGCGGCGCACGATGGTGCCCGTCGTCGACGAGTTCGCGTTCACCGCGGGCGAGCTGGAAGATCCGCTCAACGAAGACGGCGACATGCCGGTGCCCGGACTGGTGCACCGCTATCCGGACCGCGTCCTGTTCCTGGTGACCAGCTTCTGTGCCACCTACTGCAGGTACTGCACGCGGTCCCGCCTCGTCGGCAAGACCGGCGAGTACCACTTCAACCAGACGCAGTACCAGCGCGCGATCGACTACATCGCGAGCCGGCCGGAGATCCGCGACGTGCTGATCTCCGGCGGCGACCCGCTCACGATGGCCGACGACCGCCTGGAGTGGCTGCTCACCCGGCTGCGCCGCATTCCGCACGTGGAGTTCGTGCGCATCGGCAGCAAGGTGCCGGTGGTCCTGCCGCAGCGGATCACGCCCGAGCTCACCGCGATGCTGCGCAAGTTCCACCCGCTGTGGATGAGCGTGCACTTCATGCACCCGAGCGAGGTCACGCCGGAGGTCGCGGAGGCCTGCGGCCGGCTCGCCGACGCCGGGATCCCGCTCGGCAGCCAGACCGTGCTGCTGCGCGGAGTGAACGACGACGTCGCGGTGATGCGTCGCCTGATGCAGGCGCTGCTCAAGATCCGCGTGCGGCCGTACTACATCTACCAGTGCGATCCCATCCCCGGCTCGGCGCACTTCCGCACGCCGGTCGAGAAGGGGATCGAGATCATCGAGGGGCTGCGCGGTCACACGACCGGGTACGCGGTGCCGCAGTTCGTGATCGACGCGCCCGGCGGCGGCGGGAAGATCCCGCTCGCGCCGGAGTACGTGGTCGCGCGCGACGGCGACGACGTCGTGCTGCGCAACTTCAGGGGCCTGACCTTCCGCTACGCCGACCCGCTGCCGCGTCCGGGCGCCGCCGGGGGCGGCGGCGCGGCGAACGGCCGCGGCGGCGGCGGCCGGAACGGCTGCGGTTCGAACGGTTCCGCCATCTGATCCGGGACGGCCGGCCCGCCGCGCGCGGGCCGGCCGCCGACGAGCATGGGTTCCACCTTCGAACACCCCTGTGCGCGCTGTGCGCGCGTCCAGCGCACCTGCTGCCAGCGTGCCGAGATCGTGCTCACCCGCGGCGACCTGTCGCGGATCGGCACGGCCATCGGCGGCGACGACTGGTTCACCTTCGGCGCGCCGAGCGACCCGGGTTGCGGCGTGCCCGACCCCGACGACCCCGACTGGGTCCGCCTGACCGTCCGCCCCGACGGCACGCGCCGCGTGCTGCGCCGGCGCGCCGGGGGCGACTGCACGTTCCTCGGTGCGCACGGGTGCGTGCTCGGGGAAGAGACGCGTCCGCTGGTGTGCCGGCTGTACCCGCTGACCTACGACGCGCGCGCGCTGCGGGGCGTCGAGCCCGAGTACTGCCCGACCGCGCTGCTCGCGCCGCGCGGCGAATCGATGGTCGACGTGCTCGGCATGTCGCGCGCGCGCGCCGAGCGCTGGCGCGCGCAGCTCTACGCCGAGCTGCGCGCCGAGGCCGGAGAGGACGGAGGGCAGGCACCGTGAGCCGCCCGCCGGACGGGCCGCTGCGCGTCGGCCTGACCTACGACCTGTGCACCGAGCACGAAGGCGAGGGGCTGAGCGCCGAGGACCTCGCCGAGCTGGACTCGCCGGAGACCATCGACGCGCTCGAAGGCGCCCTGCGCGCGGACGGACACGAGGTGGTCCGGATCGGTGGCCTGCGCGGCCTGCTCGCCGCGCTGCAGCGCGGCGAGCGCTGGGACCTCGTGTTCAACATCGCCGAAGGCCTGCGCGGGATCGGGCGCGAGGCGCAGGTGCCCGCCGTGCTCGACGCGTTCGCGATCCCGTACACGTTCAGCGATCCTCTCGTGTGCGCGCTCACCCTGCACAAGGCGATGACCAAGCGGTTGGTGCGCGACCTCGGGATCGCGACGCCGCGCTTCGCCGTGGTCGAGACGGAGGCCGACGCGGCCGCGGTCGAACTGCGCTTCCCGCTGTTCGTCAAGCCGGTCGCCGAGGGCACGAGCAAGG
Organism: Planctomycetota bacterium; assembly: GCA_035305285.1. GTDB lineage: Bacteria > Planctomycetota > UBA1135 > UBA1135 > UBA2386 > DATGPD01. Next base: position 6,303 of record DATGPD010000143.1, on the reverse strand, counting down.
GGATCGACGCGGGCTCGAAGGTCGGGGCGCGGGACGCGCTCGTCGCCGCCTGCGCGCGGCTGCTCGCGCGCTTCCGCCAGCCGGTGCTCGTCGAGGAGTTCCTGCCCGGGCGCGAAGTGACGGTCGGCATCCTCGGCACCGGCGCGCACGCTCGGGTCGCCGGGGTGCTCGAAGTGCACCTGCTGCCGGGCGCCGACCCCGACGGCTACACCTACGCCAACAAGGCCGGGTGGGAGGGGCGCGTGCGCTACGCGCTGGCGACCGACGCCTTCGCCGACGCGGCGGGCGAACTGGCGCTCGCGGTGTGGCGCGGCCTGGGCTGCCGCGACGCCGGACGCGTCGACGTGCGCGCCGACCGCGAGGGGCGTCCCGCGTTCCTGGAGGTCAATCCGCTCGCGGGCCTGCGCCCCGGAGTCGGCGACCTGCCGATCCTGTGCGAGCTGGGCGGGATGCCGTACCGCGCCCTGATCGCGGCGGTCGTCGCGTCGGCGCGCGCCCGGATCCCGGCGGGAGGGCGGTGAGGCATGCGCGTCCTCGTCCTGCACGACGAACCCGCGGTCGACGCCCGCGCCGACGAGGAGGACACGCTGGTGCAGGCGGCGGCGGTCGCCGACGCGCTGCGCGCGCGCGGGCACGAGGTCGAGGCATGCGCGGTCGGCCTCGACCTCGGCGCACTGCTCGCCGTGCTGCGACGCGTGCGGCCGGACGTCGCGTTCCACCTCGTCGAGAGCATCGCGCGCAGCGGGCGCCTCGCGCAGGTCGCCGCGCTCGTGCTCGAACACGCGGGTTGTCCGCACACCGGGAGCGATGCGGCGGCGCTCGCGCTCGTCGACGACAAGGTGCGCGCCAAGGCGGTCCTGGCCGCGGCCGGGTTGCCGACGCCGCCGTGGCGCACGCTCGCCGACCTGGAGCGCGGCGCGCCCGTCCCGGGGCGCTGGCTCGTCAAGGCGCGCTTCGAGCACGGCTCGCTCGGGATCGACGACGATGCGGTGCTGGAAGGCGGCGACGCTGCCGCACTCGCTGCGGCACTGCGCGCCCGCCTGCCGCGCGTCGGCGGCGCGGGGTTCCTGGAGCAGTACGTCCACGGGCGCGAGTGCAACGTCGGCCTGCTGGAGGACGACGGCGCGCCGCGCTGCCTGGCGGTGGCCGAGATCCGCTTCCGCGCCGCCTTCGCCGGGCGTCCGCACCTGCTCGGCTACCGCGCCAAGTGGGCGACGGACTCCGCCGACTACGCGGACACCGTGCGCTCGTTCGCGTTCGCGGCCACCGACCACGGCCTCGTGCGCCGCCTGGAAGACCTCGCGCGCGCGGCGTGGGACGCGTTCGGGCTCTCCGGCTACGCGCGGATCGACTTCCGCGTCGATGCCGGGGGCGAGCTCTGGATCATCGACGTGAACGCGAACCCGTGCCTCACGAAGGACGCGGGCTTCGCCGCGATGCTCGCCGAGACCGGCATCGCGTACGGCGACGCGCTGGAGCACATCCTCTTGGCCGCGCTGCGGCGGAGGGACGGCCGGTGACGCCGTCCCTCGCGTGGCGCAGCGAGCCGGTCGCGAGCGACGTCGCGCGCGTGCGGGCGATCGTCGAGGCCACCGGCAGGTTCAATGCCGAGGAGGTCGCGATCGCCGTCGAGCTGGTCGAGGACCGCCTGACGAAGGGCGCGGCGAGCGACTACGCGTTCGTGCTCGCCGAGGAGGGCGGCACCCTCGTCGGCTACGCGTGCTTCGGCCGCATCCCCGGGACCGAAGGCAGCTACGACGTCTACTGGCTCGCCGTGGACCCGCGCGCGCAGGGACGCGGCGTCGGCCGGGAGATCCTGCGCGCGTGCGAAGCCGAGGTCGTGCGGCTCGGCGGTCGGCGCATCTACCTCGACACCTCGGCGCGTCCCGACTACGCGCCGGCGCGCGCGTTCTACGAGGCGTGCGGCTACCGCTGCGAGGCGGTGCTGCGCGACTTCTACCGGCCGGGGGACGGCAAGGCGATCTTCTGCCGCGTGGTCGGTGGGCAGCGGTGAGTGCGGATGGTGCGCCGCAAGGGAGCGCGCGCCGGCACTCAGCGTCCCGCGTCGGCATCGCGGCAGGCGGCGACCAGCGCGCGCAGCGCGCGCGCGCCTTCGACCAGACGCGGGCCGGGCCGCCCGAGGAACGCCTCGGGCACCGGGAACACGCGGCGCGCGCGCACCGCCGGCACGTCCTGCCACGCCGGGTTGCGGTACACGACGTCGGGGCGGTAGTTCTCGGTCCTCACGCCGCACCACGACAGGACGATCGCATCCGGCGCGAGGGCGGCGACCTGCGCGTCGGTCAGCGGCTCGCTCTTGACGTCGCGGTCGCCGAGCACGTTGTGCGCGCCGCTGAGGCGGAGCAGGTCGTCGACCCAGCTCCGCCGGCCGGGCGCGATCACCGGCTTCGGCCACCACTGCACGAGGAAGCGCGGGCGTGGCCCGGGGTCGTCCGCGACCGGCTCCAGCTCGCGCTGCATGCGCGCGACCAGCGCGCGCGCCGCGTCCTCCGCGTCGAGGCGGGCGCCGATGTCGAGCACGTCGGCGTAGGTGTCGGCGAGGCTCTGCGTCTCGGCCGCGCGGTACGGCAGGCCCGCACGCTGCAGCGCCTCGACGACGCGCTCGTGCCCCGGCACGGTGAGCGACGCGAGCACGAGGTCGGGCCGCAGCGCGGCGACGCGCTCGACGTCGATGTCGAGGTCGCGCCCGACGCGGGGCAGCGCAGCGACCACGTCGGCGGGGTGGTCGGAGTCGTCGTCCACGCCGACGAGGCAGTCGGCGCGCCCGAGCGCGTACACGATCTCGGTGTTCGAGCAGTTGAGCGAGACGACTCGCGGCCGGCGCACGGTCGGTACGTTGCGCGCCGGGGACGCGGTTGTCCATGGCCCTTGTGTGCGGGGCACGAAGTCGATCCGGCGCTGCGCGGCCGCGCTCGCGCCCGGTGGTGCGCGCGGCTCGGGATCGAACGGGCGCTCGGGGCAGGCGGCGGGGAGCGCCGCGCGCTCCCCGCGGCGCGCTCAGCCGCTCTTCTTCACCTTCGCCCACTCGTCGCGCAGGCCGACGGTCCGGTTGAACACCGGCGCGCCGGGCTTGCTGTCGACGGTGTCGACGCAGAAGTAGCCGATGCGCTCGAACTGGTAGCGCGCGCCCGGCGGCGCGTCGGCGAGGCTCGGCTCGACCTTGGCGCGCACGACCTTCAGCGAGTCGGGGTTGATCTTCGCGAGCCAGTCCTCCTCGCTCCCCGGGTCGTCGACGGTGAACAGCCGGTCGTAGAGGCGCACCTCGGCGTCGATCGCGTGCGCCGCCGACACCCAGTGGATCGTCGCCTTGATCCCGCGCTCCGGCGGCGGGCTCATGCCCTTGGAGGCCGGGTCGTAGGTGCAGCGCAGCTCGACCACGCGCCCCTGCGCGTCCTTCACGACCGACTCGCACTTGAGGAAGTAGGCGAAGCGGAGGCGCACCTCGCGCCCGGGCGACAGGCGGTAGAACTTCTTCGGCGCGTCCTCGAGGAAGTCGTCGCGCTCGATCCACAGCCGGCCGGAGAACGGCACCTTGCGCGTTCCGGCGCCGGGGTCCTCGGGGTTGTTCGCCGCGTCCAGCCATTCGACCTGACCCTCGGGCCAGTTCTCGATCACGACCGCGAGCGGGTCGAGCACCGCGAGCGCACGCAGCGAGGTCTTGTTCAGGTCCTCGCGCAGGCAGTGCTCCAGGAGCTGCATCTCGTGCCGCGCGTTGAACTTCGCCACGCCGACCGCCTCGCAGAACGCGCGCAGCGCCGCGGGCGAGTAGCCCCGCCGGCGCAGCCCCCGCAGCGTCGGCATGCGCGGGTCGTCCCAGCCGGTGACGATGCCGCGGTCGACCAGCTCCTTCAGCTTGCGCTTGCTGGTGAGCAGCGTGGCGACCTCGAGCCGGGCGAACTCGATCTGCTGGGGGTGGTGGATGCCCAGCTGGTCGAGGAACCAGTCGTACAGCGGCCGGTGGACCTCGAACTCCAGCGTGCACAGCGAGTGGGTGATGCCCTCGTAGCTGTCATTCTGCCCGTGCGCCCAGTCGTACATCGGGTAGATGCACCACTTCGTCCCGGTGCGGTGGTGCGCGGTCTTCTTGATCCGGTACATGACCGGGTCGCGCATGTGCACGTTCGGGTGCTTCATGTCGATCTTGGCGCGCAGGACGCACGCGCCCTCCTCGAACATGCCGCGCCGCATCTCGTCGAGCAGGCGCAGGTTCTCCTCGATCGGCCGGTCGCGGTACGGGCTGTCGGTGCCCGGCTCGGTGGGCGTGCCGCGCGTCGCGGCGATCTGCTCGGGGGTCTGCTGGTCGACGTAGGCGAGGCCCTTCTCGACCAGCTTGACCGCGTCGGCGTAGAGCCGGTCGAACCAGTCGGAGGCGTAGAACAGGCGGTCGCCCCAGTCGAAGCCGAGCCAGCGCACGTCCTCCTTGATGGCCTCGACGTACTCTTCGCTCTCGGTCTCGGGGTTGGTGTCGTCGAACCGCAGGTTGCAGACGCCGCCGAACTCCTGCGCGATGCCGAAGTTCAGGCAGATCGCCTTCGCGTGCCCGATGTGCAGGTAGCCGTTGGGCTCGGGGGGGAACCGGGTGTGCACGCGCCCGTCGTTCTTGCCGGCGGCGAGGTCCGCCGCGATCCGCTGGCGGATGAAGTCCCTGGCGCGGGCCGGCTCGTTGCTGTCCATGCGTCGAGTCTTAGCGGCGGCAGCGCGCGCGGGGAAGGACGACGCGGCGCGCGTCGAGGTGCCGGCCGACGCTCGTCCTGACCGGTCGGCATCGCGCGCAGCGCGGCGCAGAACCCGGCGCCGGACAGGCACTGCAGACCGCGCGCAGCGGAAGGCGAGCGAGCCGACGACCTTCACGTCGCGGCAGGAGAGAGCGGGCCGGGGATCCCGGGTGCAGAGCGCGAACGCCGTGGCGTGCGGCATGGGCGCATGCATCGGCGCGTGGGATCCGATGGAACGGCGGCGGGCGGCCGGCCGCCGGACCCGTCGGTCACTTCCGCTCCCAGGTCGTTCCGCCCTTGCCGTCCTCCAGCACGATCCCGAGCCGGCCCAGGGCATCGCGGATCTTGTCGGCCGAGGCGTAGTCCTTGCGCGCGCGCGCGTCCTGGCGCAGCTCGATCACGAGCTGCATCAGGCCGTCGACGAGGCCGGACGCGTCGCCGCCACCGCGCAGCTCTCTTGCGTCCTCCGGCTGGAACATGCCGAGCACGCGCCCCAGGTCGCGCAGCGCCAGCGTGCAGGCGGCCTTCGCCTCGCCCTCCGCCTTGCGCGCGTCGGCGGCGAGCGTGAACAGCGCGGCGATCGCCTCGCCCGTGTTGAAGTCGTCGTCCATCGCCGCCGCGAACGCCTCGCGCGCGCGCGCCGCGGGCTCGGGCAGCTCGCGGGTGAGCACGTCGTCGCCGCCCGGGGCGGCGAGCGCGTCGCCGATCAGATCGGCCAGGCGCAGCAGCCCCTTGCGCGCGGCCTCGAGGTTGCCCGGCTCGAAGTCGATCGGCCGCCGGTAGTGGCCGCGCAGCAGGAAGAAGCGCAGCGCCGGCGCGCCGTAGGTGTCGAGCAGCCACCGCGCCTGGAACTGCTGGGCGAACGCGGGGTTGCGCATGCGCGGGTCGCTCTTCGCCACCTTGCGGCCGCCGTACTGCACGAGCCCGTGGTGCATCCACACGTGCGCGTAGCGGTGGCCGCACGCCTCGCTCTGTGCGACCTCGTTCTCGTGGTGGGGGAACTTGAGGTCGTCGCCGCCGCCGTGGATGTCGAACTCGGTGCCGAGGATCTGCGACGACATCACGCTGCACTCGAGGTGCCAGCCGGGGCGGCCCTTGCCCCACGGGCTGTCCCAGCTCGGCTCGCCCGGCTTCGCGAGCTTCCACAGCGCGAAGTCGGCCGGGTGGCGCAGGTCGGGAGCCGCCTCGACGCGCGCGCCCGCGAGCATCTCCTCCGGCCTGCGGCCGCTCAGCTTGCCGTAGTGCGGCTGGCGGCCGACCTCGTAGTACACGCCGTCGCTCGCGACGTAGGCGCGGCCCTTCTCGATCAGCTCGGCGGTGAACGCGATCATCGGCGCGATGTACTCGGTGCACCGCGGGTGGTCGGTGATCGTGTCGACGTGCAGCCGCTCGAGGAACGCGAAGTACTGCCGCGTGTAGCGGGTGGTGATCGCGCGCCAGTCCTCGCCGGTACGGTTCGCGCGGTCGATGATCTTGTCGTCGATGTCGGTGATGTTGTTGACGAACCGCACCTGGTAGCCGCGGGCGCGCAGCCAGCGCGCGATCGCGTCGAACAGCACCGGCCCCA
>DATGPD010000142.1:0-6509 GCA_035305285.1 Planctomycetota bacterium | reverse complement strand
CCGCGCTGGTCGTGCAGGGCCCGGCGCTGTTCGAAGGCAGCGAGCATGCCCCCGTGCAGCTCGGCGCGGCGGACGCCGACGGCTGGCTCGGGATCGCGGTGCTCGCGCCGGATGCGGAGTCGTCCTCGCGCTGGCAGCACGTCGTCGTGCGCGACGCGCGCGGCGCGCGCGCCGGCCCCCTCGACTGGCGCGCCGGCGTCATCCTGCACGGCGGCCGCGCGGAGCTGCAGGACGTGCTGCTGTCCGGCTGCGACGCCGGCGCCGCGCTGTGCGCCGAGCGCACCGCGCTCACCGCCGCCGGCCTGCGCGTCGAGCGTGCCGCGGGCGACGGCGTGCGCGCGCTGGCGGTGCGCGGCACCATCGCGGACTGCGCGTGCACCGACGTCGGGGGCGACGCGCTCGCACTGCACGCCGCGCAGGTCGAGGTGCGCGGCGGCGCGCTGCGCCGCGTCGGCCGCGGATTGGTCGCGAGCGGCCGCGGACGGGTCGACGCGGCCGGCCTGCGCGTCGACGGCGCCGCGCTCGCGATCGCGAGCGTCGACGGCGCGGTCCTGCGCCTCGCCGACACCGAGGTCGGCAACGTGCGCGACCTCGCGGCCGGGGCCTGGCGTGCGCGGCCCGACGCCGCGCCGAGCGAGCTGACCGCGATCGGCCTGCGCTCGGTCGACGGCACCCCGCTCGTCGTCCGCGCGCAGCACGGCTGCAGCCTCGTCCTCGACGGCAGTGCAGTGCCGGGCGAGGAGCGCGACGCCGCGTCGTTCTGGTCCGAGGGTCGATGAGCGCACGCGCGGCCAGCGAGCTTTCCGCCGCCGGTGCGGCATCCCTCGCCCCCGAGTCCGGCCCGTCGGCGCCGCGGATCGAGGTCAAGTTCGCCCTGCACGAGGGCGCTCTGGACGCGGTCGAGACGTGGTTGCGCACGAGCCGGCTCGCCTTCCGTCCGGCGTACGCCGTGCGCCGCATCAACAACCTCTACTTCGACACTGTGGAAGCCGGGGCGCTCGCCGACAAGCTCGACGGCATCTCCGCGCGCGCCAAGGTGCGCTACCGCTGGTACGGCGAGAGCCCGGCACCGGCGCCGGGTCAGCTCGAGGTGAAACTGCGGCGCAACGGCGTCGGGTGGAAGGAGACCTTCCCGGTCACCGCGGTACCCGCGTGCGCCGGCCGCGCCGCGTTCGTGCGCGCGCTCCGCGCGATCCTGCCCGCGCGCGCCCGCCTGTGGCTCGACCTCGCACCCGAGCCGATGCTCATCAACCGCTACGTCCGCGCCTACCACGTGAGCGCGGACGGCCGCGTGCGGGCCACCGTCGATCGCGGGCTGGTCGCGTACGACCAGCGCGTCGGCCCCTTCCCGCAGCTCACCGGGCGCGCGCCGCTTCCGCCGGTCGTGGTGCTGGAGCTGAAACTGCCGCAGGCGGCGCGCGCGGCCGCGGTGCGCGAGCTGGCCGACCTCGGGTTCGTCGCCTCGGCGTACTCGAAGTACGAGGTGGCGCTGCGCGCGATCGCCGACCGCTAGCGTGCGACCACGATCCGTCCGCCGTTCGTGGTGACCACGCCGAGCGGGTTGATCCCCGGGTCCCAGCCGATGCCCTGCAGGAAGAGCTGCAGACCGCTGGCCGCGCCGAGGAACGGGGCCTGCAGCGGCAGCGTCCCGCTGCCGCCGGTGAGCGTGAGCGGGATGAGCAGGTCGAGCGGCTGGTAGAGCGAGCAGCCGGTCATCCCCACCGGCGTCAGGTCGATCGGCGGGTGGTCGCGCAGCGCGAGGGCCAGCATCGCCACCGGCACCGCGGTCGGTCCGTTGGCGAGGTGGATCTGGAACGGCTGGCCGGCGCGCGGCTGACCGCTGAACGACAGCGCGAACGGCTGCGCCGCGGGACAGCCCGTGCCGTACACGAAGGTCGCGGGCGCGGCCGGCACGCCGGAGTAGGTGCGCACGCCGCCCGCGTCGGTGCCGCCGAGGTCGAGGCGCGGGATGCCGACCGCGAGGTCGCCGATGCCGTCGCCATCGAGGTCGCCCGCGAACGCGACCGAGCGGCCCAGCTCTTCGATGCTCGTCGTGCCGTAGACCGAGAACATCGGCGCGAACGTGGCGCCCGAGTAGACGTGCACCGCGCCGCCCTTGGGCGCCCCGGTGGCTTCGAGGAACGCGCCGACGATCAGGTCGGGCACGCCGTCGGCATCGAGGTCGCCGGCCGAGAGCGCGAGCCCGAAGTACTGGTACGGCGCGAACCCGTGCAGGCGGAGGAGCAGCGCCCCGGTCCGTCCGGAGAACAGCTTGACCGCGCCGGCGTCGTCGCCGTTGAGCTTGTGCTCGGGCTCGCCCACGAGCAGGTCGGCGTGGCCGTCACCATCGATGTCGCCGCACTTCGCGAAGGGCACACCGAACTCGTGGCCGCCGCCCTCGCCGTGGAGCAGGTGCAGCACGGACCCGTCGCGCCCGGAGTAGACGTAGAGGCTGCCGGACTTGATGAAGCCGACGTCTGCCCAGGGCGCGCCGACCGCGAAGTCGGTCCACCCGTCGGCGTTCACGTCGCCGACCTCGCCGACCCAGGCGCCGAAGTGGTCGCCGGCCACGGCGCCGACCAGATCGAAGAGGATGCTGCCGTCGCGCCCGGAGTAGACGCGCGCGCGGCCCGCATCGATGCCCGGCGTGTCGGCGAGATGGAAGCCGACGATGAAGTCGGCGTGGCCGTCGCGGTCGAGGTCGCCCGCGGCGCCGACCGCGTAGCCGCACTCGTCACCGGGGGCTCCGTCGATCGTGAACAGCACGCGGCCGTCGCGCCCGGAGAACACGCGCGCGCGCCCGGAGTCCGTGCCGCCGTGGTCGGCGTGCGGCGCGCCGACGATGACGTCGGGCACGCCGTCGCCGTCGACGTCGCCGAGTCCGGCAACCGAGCTGCCGAAGTGGTCGTCGGCCTGATCGCCGCGCAGCGTGAGCAGCACCTGTCCGTTGCGCCCGAGGATGCGCGCCGTGCCGGCGTCGGGCGCGAGGTCGTCGGCGAACGGCGCCCCCACGATGAGGTCCGGGTGGCCGTCGCCGTCGATGTCGCCGCACGACGCCGTCGCGAATCCGAGCTGGTCGCCCGGACCGTCGCCCGGGGCGGTGTAGATCACGCGCGGCGTCTGGGCGGAGAGGAGGGGAGCGAGCAGGACGGCGGCGAGGGCCGCCCCGGCCGAGCGGTCGAGAGAGAGCATGGAGGGAATCACTCTTAGCATCCGCCGCCGCGGCGCACAGGAGGCGCGCGGTGCGCCTTGCCGCTCCCGGCGGTGCCATCGGCGTCTCGCTCCGGAGCGATGTTCGGCGGAGCGCACGACATCCTCCCGCTCGACCTGCGCGGGATGCGCCCTATGCTCCGGCGCCCGTCCGCGGTGAGGATGATCTCTGCCCACGACGCCCTGCGCCATCCGATCCCGCTGCCCGGTGCCGGGGACACGGTGCGCCACGAGCGGGGGCGCTTGCAGCTCCTGCTCGAACACCGGCGCGGCGGCTACGTGCTGGTCAGCCACGACGGCGTGACCAGCCGCCGCTACTGGCTCGGTCTGCCGGCGAACGGGACGCTCGAGCTCCGCGTGCGCCCGCCCGACCACCGCGTGCACGTGCAGGTGCAGGACATGCTGTGCCTCGCGCCGGGGGGAAGGCTCCGCGGCTACGTCGCCGTGCCGGTGCAGCACCGCCTCGTGTGGGTGCAGCGCGACGGAAGGTGCCACGCGCTCGTCGACCTTCCCGCCGCGGATCTGCAGACCGTGTGGCTCGGGGAAGGCGAGGCCGGCGGCTACGCGCACCAAACCGCGAGCCCGTTCCTCGCCGACCGGCGCGCCGGAGTCGACCCCGAGCTGCGCTGCCTCGTGCCCGTGCTCCTGCACAACGACAGCGACGGCGTGGTGCGCCCGCCACACCTCGCGATCACCCTGCGCGAGCGCGACCTGCATTCGACGAGCGGGCGGCTCGTCGCCGCGCCGCGGCGCATCGTGTTCCGCGCCGAGGACCGCCAGCATGAGCGCGTGCGCCCGTTCCGCGCCGCGCCCCCGGCCGCGGTGGAGGTCGGTGCATGAAGCGGCTGCTCTCCGTCGCGCTGCTGGTCGGTGCCGGGTGCGACGGCTGGGCACACGACCGGATCGCACGTCTCGAGGCGGACCTGCGCGAGCTGCGCGCGGCGCAGGCCGCGGCGCCGGCCGACGTCGGTGCTGCGCTCGCGCCGTTGCGCGAGGCGATCGAAGCGATGCTGCGCCGCGGCGACCTCGAGCGGCTGCGCGGCGGCGTGCTCGCCGCGGAGGTGGCGCAGCTCGCGCACCTCGTGCAGGACCTGGCCGGCGAGGCACGCCGCGCCGAGGTCGAGGCGCTGCGCGGACGCATCGCGGAGCTGGAGCAGCAACTCGCCGAGCAGAACAGGGCGCAGGCCGCGGACCGCGACCTGCTGCTGCGCGCGCTGGAGCTGACCGCGACGCGGCTCGAAGCGTTCCTGCGTCGCACGGCGCCGGCGCCGGAGAGCGCGCCGCCGGTCGAGCCGCGCCGATCGTCGGCACTGCCGTGGGCGCTCGGTGCGCTCACTGCCGCGCTCGTCGTGCTGGCCGTGCTGCGTCGGCGGCGGGTCGTGCCGCGCGCGGTTCCGCTCGACCTGCCGGTCGGCCCCGAGGCGTTCGTCGACGCGCCCGAGCCCGTCTCGGGGCGCGCGCCGCTTGCGGGGGGGCGCGGGCCGCTGCCGGTGCGCGTCGAGGTGGGCGCGAGCGATCCTGGCGACGCGCGCGAACGCGTCCGCCGCTGGCTCGCGAACGAGCCGCGCGTGCTCAAGGCGCCGGCGCCCGAGCTGGAGCTGCGCGGCGCGACGCTGCAGGTCCGCTTCTTCGTGCAGGACGGCATGCCGGCCGCCGAACGGGCGAGCCTCGCCGCCGCGGTGCTGCTGCGCGGGCAGGCCGAATCGCACGCGGGGCGCGCTTGACCCCGCCGTATACTCCGCCGCCTTTCCCGGCCGGAGCACGCCTCCCGCCGCACCCGATTCCAGTCGCAGCCGCATGATCATCGGCATCCCCAAGGAGATCAAAGAACAAGAGAACCGCGTCGGCGCGACGCCCGCGATGGTGGCGTTGCTCGCGAGCGACGGGCACACGGTGCTCGTCCAGACCGGGGCGGGATCGGGTGCGGGCATCCCCGACGGCGACTATGTGGCCGCGGGCGCGCAGCTCGTGGAGAGCGGGCGCGAGGTGTTCGAGCGCGCGGACATGATCATCAAGGTCAAGGAGCCGCTCCCGCCCGAGTACGGCCTCATCAGGCCCGGGCAGATCCTGTTCACCTACTTCCACTTCGCCGCGAGCCGCGAGCTGACCGAAGCGATGGTGCGCAGCGGTGCGCACTGCTTCGCCTACGAGACGCTGGACGTCGGCGGCCGCCTGCCGCTGCTCGATCCGATGAGCGAGGTGGCCGGCCGCATGTCGATCCAGGTCGGCGCCTACTACCTGGAGAAGCACAACGGCGGACGCGGCGTGCTGCTCGGCGGCGTGCCGGGCGTCGAGCCGGCCAGCGTCCTGATCCTCGGCGGCGGCACGGTCGGCACCAACGCCGCCAAGATGGCGGCCGGGATGGGCGCGAACGTCGTGGTCATGGACATCGACCTCGACCGTCTGCGCTACCTGGACGACGTGCTGCCAAAGAACGTGACCCTGCTCTACAGCACGCCGTACGCGATCCGCGAGCACCTGCCGCGCGCGGACCTGGTGGTGGGCGCCGTGCTGGTCAAGGGCGCGCGCGCGCCGCGCCTCATCCGCCGCGAGGACCTCGCCCTGATGAAGAGCGACGGCCCGGTGGTCGTCGACGTCGCGGTCGACCAGGGCGGCTGCATCGAGACCTGCCGGCCGACGACGCACGCCGATCCGACCTACGTGATCGACGGAGTGGTGCACTACTGCGTCGCGAACATGCCCGGCGCCGTGCCGCGCACGTCGACCTTCGCGCTGACCAACGCGACCGCGCCGTATGCGCGCAAGCTCGCGAAGATGGGCGCGAAGGCCGCGGCGGCCGATCCGCTGCTCGGCACCGCGGCGAACGTGCTCGCCGGCCAGGTGACGCACGACGGGGTCGCCGCGGCGTTCGGGATGGAGTGCGTGGCCGCCGGCCGGGTGCTTTGAGCGACGCCCTGCCGCCGGGCGGAGAGCCGATCGGAGCCCTGCACGCCGTCGTCCTCGGCGTGGTCGAGGGCCTCACCGAGTTCCTCCCGATCAGCAGCACCGGCCACCTGATCGTCGCCAACGCCTGGCTCGGGCGCTCCGACCCGGCGATGGAGGTCGCGATCCAGGCCGGGGCGATCACCGCGATCCTCGTGCTCTACGGTCGGCGCCTCGTGCGCGCGGTGACGACGCTGGCGACGCCGCGGCCGGACGAGTGCAACATGCTCTGGCTGCTCGCCGCCGGGGCCGCTCCCGCGGCGCTGTTGGGGTTCGTCCTGGGCGACTGGATCGAGGCGTACCTGTTCGACGTGCGCACGGTCGCCTGGGCGCTGATCGCCGGCGGCGTCGCACTC
>DATGPD010000141.1:0-5903 GCA_035305285.1 Planctomycetota bacterium | reverse complement strand
AATGTGCTTCGACGAGTTCGCGACGAAGGCCCGCGAGATCTCTCTGTCGCGGCAGCGGACCGGTTGATTCTGCTCGAACGCCTTCTCAATGGCGGCGGCAGCGAGTTCAGCCAGCCGGACGACTCCGTTCAGGATGTGGCGGCGATCGTGTTGGATGCCAGCCGCTCCGTGGCGGATCGAGTTCGGCACGTAGCGCGTCTCTCGGAGCTCGTTGGCGGCGGCATTGCTGCCGTCCGCCGCGCGCGGCTAACGGGTCAGGCGGATGTTCTGCGGACGCGTACTCTCGAGTTCTTCCGCCAGAGCCTCCGATGACTTCGTGTTCCGGAAGGAGCGCACGGTGGCGATGTCCCTCCGGAGTACTCCGATGAACCGAACCTCTTCCGGGGCGTCTGGGGCGTTGAAGGCGGCCCAGCCCCAGCCGGGCACCTGCCAGCGCACGGTGCCCGAACCGCTGGAATCGAGGAGGATCTCTAGCTCAATCTCGTCGGGGACCGGGAAAGCGTCGCTGTTGATTCGGATCTTCACGGTCTGCCCAGCCTTCGAGGCGTCTGAGTAGGTGACGTCGATCCAGGCGCCGGCAGTCAACTGGTCGGGGACGAGGATCTGCGCCTGCGCAACGACGGCGCCTGTCATCATCCCGAACACGAGCGCGAGTAGCGCTCTCTTGAATCTCTCCATTCCCTCGATGCCTCCTCCCGGGTTGCGTACCCAGGCGCGCCGCAGCGCGCCGCGCCCGCACCCCTTGTTCCTCTCCCGGGGGGGGCGAGCGCGTGGCGATCATCGACACCCAGGTGGGGACGCTGGACCGCATGGGCGGCCGTGGCGCGATCCGCGCGGTGGCATCGGTCTCACTCCGGGCCGAACCTGTCGGAAATCGCAGCACCCACGCCGGAACGCCGAGTTCGGCCGTGGCGCGCGGCACGGTGCCTCTTGCCGTGGTGCACGTGACATGGGCTTCCCGCATCACGGATTGCGGCGACGGTGCCGCCCGGCGCGCGAAGCTCGTCGGCTGCTGGTGGTCGAGGCGGCCGCGCGCCCGCGTTCACTCGCCGCGCAGCGGCGCCTTGCCCATCGACACGAGTGCGCGTAGCGCGTCCGCGACCCGGACGTCGAGCTTCTGCATGGTCGCCGGGTCGAGCAGGAGCAAGCGACCGTTGGTCGGATTCGGCGAACCTGGCACGAACACGATGGCGCACGGGCGGCCGTCGGGCCCCTGCGTCTCGCCGGTGACCAGGCCCATCTCGACGCCGTCCTCGCCGCGCACGGCGACGACGCCGCGGAAGAAGCGCTCGCGCCCGGAGTCGTAGCCGAGGATCTCCTTCAGGCTCTGGTACATCGCGCCGACGAGCGGCAGGCGCTCCAGCATCCGGTCGGTCCGGCGCCACAGCCAGCGTCCGATCAGCGAGGTCACGAAGAACCCGACGAGGTAGAGCGCGATGAGCGCGAGGAGGATGCCGAGTCCGGGGAAGTAGAACGCGCGCTTCGCGAGCCACGAGCCGGAGATCACGCTCTCCAGCCAAAACACCGCGAACACGGTGCCGCCGAGCGGGAGCAGTGCGACGACTCCGGCGGCGAGGCAGCGCGTCACGTGGCGGGCGACCGACATCGCTTGCGATGGTCCGCGCTGCGCCGGCCATTGCAATGGCGCGGAGGCGGCCCGGCATCGCGACGGCCCCGTCGCTTTGCCGGCGCGCGCGGCACGCGGACCGTCCGGCCTTGCACGATCCCCTGGAGCGGGGCCATGTCGGGCGCGTCGAGGTGTGTTTACCGAGGACGCCGCCGCTCCGCGTGCCGGGGGCCCGTCCGCGTCGTCGATCGCGGGTGCCGCCTGCCGAACCCGTGCTCGGCAGCCAGCGCTTCTCACGATGGCGCGCATCGCTGCGCTGGGCGGGGCCGAGGATGCTCCGCGACGACGAGTCCTGCTCTCGCAACCGGCACGGAGGCCGACCGGGTCGAACGGAAGGATCCCGCGCGATCAGAAGGCATGCCACGGCCTTGTGCAGGGGGCCGTTGATCGCGCGCGCGGGGCACGCGAGCCTTGCTCCGCACATGCCTGCTCTTCGCCGACCGCTGGTCCTCCTCGTCTGCGTCGTCGGTGGTGCCGCGGTCGCGGCGCAGAACAGCACACGCAAGATCCGCCCCGAGCCGAGCGCGGCGGCGGGCCGGGCGGGCAAGGCGGTGCAGTGGCGCGCTGACCTCGCCGCTGCACTCGACGAGGCGCGGCGCGAGGGCAAGCCGGTGTTCTGGTACGTGCCGACCGTCCCCGGCTCGCCGATGGATCGCAAGGCGGAGATCGACCGCTACATGATGGCGGGTCCGTTCTCCTGGCCGGACACGGTGCGCTGGCTGAACGAGCGCTTCGTGCCGGTGAAGGCGGTGCCCGCTCCCGAGGAGGCACGCGAGCGCGGCCTCGTGCGTGGAAAGTTCATCGAGCCGGGCTTCGTCGTGCTCGACGCCGAGGGCGGCGAGCGCCTGCGCTGCGACCGGGTGGCGACGCACGCCCCGGACTGGTGGCGCGCGCGGCTGTCGCACGCGCTCGCTGAGGAGCTGCCCGACGCGCGCCCGGCGGCGATGGTCGAGGCGCTCGCCGCCTACGGGCGCGACGACTTCGGCGCCGCTCTCGCGGCGCTCGACGAGCTTGCGCGCGGCGAAGGCGACGTGGCGGCGCAGGCGACGTTCCTGCGCGGCGTCGTCGCCGCGCGGCAAGGCGACCACGCCGCGTGCGAGCGCGCGTGGGACGAGCTGCGCGCGCGTTTCCCGGAGCACATGCTGGCGTCCAAGGTCGCCGCCGAGCGCGAGGGTTTCGGACCGTTCCGACGCGGTTTCGAGGACTTCCGGCCGCTACCCGAGGCCGTGCTGGCGGGCGCGACGGCGAGCACGCAGGCGCCGCCCGGCGCGTACGGCAAGGCCGAGGCCATCGCGCGGTCGCTACGCTTCCTCGTCGAGCAGCAGGAAGGCGACGGCCTGTACCGCGACAGCACGTACGACTTCGGCGGCACCGACAGCCTGCCGAACGTGCACCTCGCGATCACCGCGCTCGCGGGCGAGGCGCTGTTCGCGCACCGCGCTCGCGCGCCGGAGGCGCTGCGTGCGCGGATCGACGGGGCGCTCGCGCGCATCGACGCCTGCCTCGCCGACGACCGCCTCCTCGCCGCCGAGGACCGCGACGAGATCGCCTGGGCGCACGCCTACCGGCTGCGCACGCTGTGCCGCACGATGCGCGCGGACGAACCGGAGCGTGCACGCGGCGCCGCGCGCGCCGGCGAGCTGGTGCAGGCGCTCGCCGCCCTGCAGCAGGAGAACGGGGCGTGGTTCCACGAGTACCCGAACCCGTTCGTGATCGCGACCGTGCTCCTCGCGCTCGCCGACGCGAAGGACGCGGGGGTCGACGTGCCCGAGGACGTCGCCCGGCGCGGCGTCGAGGCGCTGGCGCGCTGCCGTGCGGCGAACGGTGCGTTCCCCTACGCGCTCACCCGCCGGCCGCCGCGCAACCTCGACGTGGTCGGCGCCGCGGGCCGCATGCCGCTGTGCGAGCTGGCGCTGCTGCGCTGGGGGCGCTCCGACCAGGAGAAGCTCGCCGCGGCGCTGGAGGCAGCGTTCGCGCACCACGACGTGATGGCGGCGGTGCGACAGTACGACGACCACGCCGACCGGCACGGCTACGGCGGGTTCTTCTTCTGGTTCGACATGCAGGCGCGCTCGGAGGCGATCGCCGCGATCGAGGACGCCGGGCTGCGTGCGCGCCTCGCCGCTCGCCAGGAAGCGATCGTGCTCGCGCTGCCGGAGATCGACGGCTGCTTCGTCGACTCGCACGAGCTGGGGCGCAGCTACGGCACCGCGATGGCGTTGCTCTGCCTGCGCGAGTGACGGCGCGCACCGCAGGCGCGTCACCGCCAGCCGACGCGCAGCTCGACCGCGTCGGAGAGCACCACGCCCAGCGGGTTGCCGGCCGGGTCGGCGCTCGCCACCTGCGCGAACGCGCTCGCGCCCACCAGCCCCGGGAACGCCGGGATCGGCACGAGGAGGCGCGCGGTGGTTCCGGTCGGGGCGAGCGGCACGCCGAGGTCCAGGCTGATCCGCACGACGCAGCCCGGCGCGCCGACGAAGCCAAGGTCGATGGGCAGCGGCACGCCGCCCCACGACGTGCGCGATGCGCCGAGGAACGCGGCGGCAGGTTGTCCGCCGACCACCGCGAACTCCAGCGCGGCCGTCGAGCCCAGGTAGGGCAGGTGCGGCGCCCGGAGGAAGTGCGGGGCGACGCCGGTGCCGGGGCAGCCGTACCCGAACGGCACGGCCGCGGCGGGCGCGGTCGACGCGAGCGTCCACGTGTCGTGCAGCAGGACGTGGCCCGGGGTGCCGGTCGAGCCGCCGAACAGCACGTTGGCGCCGCTCGCCGGGTGGTACACGAGCGCGTGGTCGCGCCGCGCCGGGGGCCGGCCCGCGAGCGAGCGCCGGGTCCACGTGACCCCGTCGAAGTCCCACGTCTCGTCGTTCGAGCCGCCCGGGATGATCGAGTCGCCGCCGAACAACACGGTCCGCTGGCGCGCGAGGTCGTGGCACATCGCGTGCGATGCGCGCGGGGAGGGGCTCGTGGTCGGCGCGGCCGGCAGCCAGGTCGTGCCGTCGAACGTCCACGTGTCGGCCAGCGTGGTCGTGCCGAAGCCACCGAACAGGACGATGCGTTCGAGCTGCGTGTCGAACGCCGCCGCGTGCCCGGCGCGTGGCGGCGGGCTCGTGGCCGGCTGCAGCGGCGTCCAGACGGCACCGTCGAAGGCCCAGGTGTCGCCGAGCGGTCCGAGGTTGTCGCTGCCGTCGAACAGGATCACCCGGCGCGACGTCGGGTCGTAGGTCAGCGAGTGGCCCTTGCGCGCGGGCGGCGCGGGCATCGCGGTGTGCTGCCGCCAGGAACTCCCGTCCCACAACCAGGTGTCCTGCAGGAACCCGACCGACGTGCCGGTGAACCCGCCGAACAGCACCGTGCCGACGCCCGGCAGCTCCGCCATGGCGTGCTCCTGGCGCGCGGGCGGCGCGAGTGCCGGCTGCGCCTGCGTCCACTGCGTGCCGTCCCATTCCCAGGTGTCGCGCAGGAGTCCGCTCGTGCCGCTGCCGCCGAACAGGACGACGTGGCCCTCGCGCAGTGCCATGGCGTGCTGGCGCCGCGCCGGCGGTGCTGCGGGGGTGGTCCGGTCGGTCCACGCGAGCTGCGCGCCGAGCTCGGGGAGGAGGACGAGCGCCATGGCCCACGACGCGCGAAGACGGCGCATGGCGCCATGAGACGGCGGCGCGGCCGGGTTGTAAACCGGACGCGGCGTGCGGGTGTGCGCCGCAGCCGCGGGGTTCGCGCGCGCCGCCGGTATCTTGCCTCGCGCATGTCGTGGGCGCGGAACGTGTTGCTGGTCGACCCGGGCGCGGAGGGGCGCGCGGGCGGCAACCGCGTGACCGCCCTGCGCTGGGCGATGATCCTGCGCCGCCTGGGGCACCGGCCGCGGCGCGCCGCGCGCTTCGACGGGCGACCGGCGGACGTGCTCGTCGCGCTGCACGCGGTGCGCAGCGCGGACTCGATCGACGCGTTCCGCGCGCGCTTCCCGGGCGGCGGCGTGGTCGTCGCGCTGACCGGGACCGACCTGCACGATGCGGCGGGCCGCGACCGGCTCGAGCGCTCGCTCGCGCTCGCCGACGCGGTCGTCGTGCTGCACGAGGGGGCACTGCCGCTCCTGCCGGACGCGGCGCGCGGCAAGGCGCGGGTGATCGTGCAGTCGGTCGAGCTGCCGCGCGAGCCACCGCCGCCGCCGAGCGGGTTCCAGGTTTGCGTGCTCGCCAACCTCCGCGCGGTGAAGGATCCGTTGCTCGGCGCCAGGGCCGCGATGCTCCTGCCCGCGTCGTCGCGGGCGCGCGTGGTCCTC
>DATGPD010000140.1:0-2710 GCA_035305285.1 Planctomycetota bacterium | reverse complement strand
CCACCATCAGGCCACGTCGAGCCCACGCACCATGGTCGCTTCGCCACAAGCTCGAGCAAGAAACCACTTCGCTCACGGCGCCGCGCTGGCCTTACCAAACTGCACCGCCCATCGCCGACCCGACGTGCGAAACGAGCCCTGCCCTCACCGGACCCGCAACGAACCGACGCACTACGGAACCGGCATCGCGCAGCGCGCCGCGATCGCATGGTGCCTCCCCCTTTCGACGAGACGGGATGGCCGAATCGAGCACGCCGCTCGACTCGCAAGGCCCGGGCACCCACAACTCTCCGGGCCGACGAAGTCGCACCGTACACCTCGTCGAGGGAAGTCGCTCCGATCGGGGCGCCCCGCGCCGCGATCGCCGACACCCTCTCCGACCCCAACTCTCGCCGAAGGCGAGAGTTGGTGGAGGCGAGGGGAGTCGAACCCCTGACCTCAGCATTGCGAACGCTGCGCTCTACCAGCTGAGCTACGCCCCCACCAGGGGAGGCGGGAAGGTAGCCGCCAAGGACCAAGAAGCAACGGCCTAGTCGCTTTTCGCGCAACAGCTCGCAGGCTCCGTCCGCCCCCGCCCCTACTCCACCCGCCGCACCCTCCCCGGGCGCGGCGACCCCGTCGTCGCGAACCCCGGGATCCGCACGCGGTTGACGTCCGCCACCAGCCGTCCCGTCAGCGTCAGCGTCGCCTCCTTCCGGCAGCGCGTCAGGCCGTGCGAGCCGACCAGCGCGCCGTGCAGGACGACCGGCACCAGCAGGTGGATCTCGCCGGTGGCGACGAGGTGCGCGTCGACCGAGTGCGTCACGCGCGGGCTGCCGCGCGGCAGGCCCAGGTACAGCGAGCCGTCGCCCTCGACCGTGGCGGCCCCGGTCCCGAGCATCGGCTCGCCCTTGCGGTGCGCGCCGTCGCCGTCGAGGTCGCGGTACGTGGCCGACGAGCGCAGCGCGACGATCGTCAGCGGCGCACCGCCCGTCACCCGGATCGACCGACCCAGGTAGACGTTGCCGCGCACGACGATCGTGAGCGGCGCGCGCAGGTCGAAGCGCAGCGCGCGCGCACCGGGCAGGATCCACAGGTTGCCCGGGACCTCGGCGACCTGCAGGTGCGGCGGCGGCGCGATCACGTCCGGCGGCTCGCCGAGCCGGTAGTCGGCGCGGTCGGTCCCCGCCGGAAGGTGCAGGAAGGCGACCTCGCGGTCGACGGTGAGCCCGGGCAAGGGCAGCTTCACCGGCGCCGGGAGCGCGAGCTGCGGCAGCGGACCGAGCTGCGGGCGCGCCACGCCGCGCAGCCACTCGTCTGCCTCGCCTTCGGTGCCGGCGAGGCCTTCCGCCAGGGTCAGCGCGTGTCCGAAGCACGCCGGCGCCGCACCGCGCAGGCTCTCGCAGGTGAACCGCACGGTCGCCTCGCGCGGCGACAAGACGGTGATCTCCAGGCGCTCGTCGATGTCGCGCACGCGCTCGACGCGGGCGGTCGGCCCCCACGACGTGCGCAGCATCCGCACGGGCTCGCCGCGGTCGCGCAGCGCCTGGAACGCGGCTTCCTCGGCGGCCAGCTCGGCGCGCAGGGCGGCGAGCGAGGCGCGCTGCTGGCGCGCCTGATGGAGGCCGCGCACCGCGTCGAACACCGCGAGGGCGAGGAGTGCGATCGACACGGCGGCCCCGAGCGGGATCGCGTGGTCGCGGAAGAGGCGCACCGGCGCGCCGCGCGGCCGCACGACGCCGACCATCGCCGCCAGCGCGGTGCGGCCGGCGAACGAGCCCTGCCTCCTCCCCCTCCTGCGCGCGGTGGCCAGACGACGGTCGGGCATCGGTGCGTCAGCGCGGCGGCGCGCTCGCTTCGAGCGCGAGGACCCAGTTGCCGTCGACGCTGTGCAGCACGACGCGCCGGCCGGGGAACAACGACGCGACCGACGCGCGGCCGAGGCGCTGGTCGAGCGCGGCGACCCGCTCGGGCGAGCCCGCGAGCGGCGTCCGCTGCAGCGTGTGGTGCGCGGTAGCCAACTCTTCCAGCTCCGCCTGACGCAGCGCGACGCGCTCCTCGAGCGCGCGGGTCGCGTCCGCGATCGAGCAGTTCGCGAGCCAGCACAGGGCGACGGTCGCCGCGGCGGCGGCGAACTCCCAGGGCAGGACGCGACCGCGCTCGTCGCTCACGGTTCCACCCCCACCACCGCGGGCGCGGTGCTCTCACGGTCGACGGCCGTCGGCGCCGACCGGCGGCCGACGCGCACGAGGTCGCTGCCGGTCTTCACGCCGGGCGGCGGGTTCTCGTTGAGCCAGTCGAGCAGGTTGTTGAGCTCCGCGGCGACCTCGCTCAGGTGGTCGCCGCGCCGGAGGTTGACCCGGAAGCTGATGTCGCCGGAACGGATCCGTTCCAGCGACTTGACCAGGCGGTACGCCGGTCCGGCGATGCGGTGCGAGAAGCGCAGCGCCTGGAACACGACGAGCGCGGCGACCGCGAGGGTGAAGCCGAGGATCGCGAGGAACAGCGGCACCAACGTCGGCAGCTCGACGTCGCGTTCGGTCGCCTCGACGAGGAGGTCGCGGCAGAACGCGGCGACCAGGAGGCCGCAGGCGGCGAGACCGACCGTCGGCAGCGCCGCGACCGCGAGGATCACGCGCTTCTGCAAGGGCTCGTTGACGAGCAGGATCCGCCGGCGACGGTCGATGGCTGGCATCTACGGCTTTCCTTGGCAATCGGCGGCGCGCGCGCG
>DATGPD010000139.1:0-8396 GCA_035305285.1 Planctomycetota bacterium | reverse complement strand
GGGATCGGTCATCATGGTGCTACTTGCGGAACGGGACTCCGAGCTTCTCCAGCAAGGCGAACCCCTGCTCGTCGTTCTTGGCCGTGGTCACGAACGTGATGTTCATGCCCTGCACGAACTCGACCTTGTCGAGGTTGATCTCCGGGAACACGCTCTGCTCCGACAGGCCGACGCTGTAGTTGCCGCGCCCGTCGAGCTTGTTGGGCAGCCCGCGGAAGTCGCGGATGCGGGGCACCGCGACCGAGACGAACCGGTCGAGGAACTCCCACATGTGCGCGCCGCGCAGGGTCACGGCGACGCCGATCGGCATGCCCTCGCGCAGCTTGAACCCGGACACCGCGGCACGCGCCTTGGTGACCACCGGCTTCTGCCCGGTGATCGTGGCGAGCTCCTTGACGCCGGCCTCGATCCGCGCCTTGTTCTCGACCGCCTTGCCGATGCCCATGTTGATCACGATCTTGGTCAACTTGGGCGTCTGCATCGGGTTCTTGAACTGGAACTGCTTGCGCAGAGCCGGCGCGACCTCGTCGCGGTACCTGACCAGCAGGCGCGGCACGACGCGCTCCTGCGCCTTGCCGTCGTCGGCCTTGTCCGCGGCCTTCTTGTCCTTGCTCACGATCACCTCACCAGTCGACGGGGTCAGTCGAAACGCGTCCCGCAGGTACCTACCCGCACGCGCTTGCCGTCCACGATCTGGGACCGCGTGCGCACGCCCTTGCCGGCCTTCTCGCTCCACAGCAGCACGTTGGAGGCCGAGATCGGGAACTCCTTCTGCACGCGCTCCCCGCGCGGGTTCTGCGCCGACTTGCGCGTGCTCTTCCAGCGCAGGTTGACGCCCTGCACGATCACCCGGCCGCGCTCGGGGTCGACCTGCAGCACCTCGCGCGGCTCCTTGGAGCGCCAGCGCCCGGCACAGACGACGACCTTGTCGCCCTTCTTGACGTGCAGCTTGCGCCTGGCCGGCTTGCCCCTGGTCTTGCGCATCAGACGACCTCCTCCGCGAGCGACACGATCTTCATGAAGTTGCGGTCGCGCAGCTCGCGCGCCACCGCACCGAAGATGCGCGTGCCGCGCGGGTTGTTCTCCTTGTCGATGATCACCAGCGCGTTGCGGTCGAACCGCACGTAGCTGCCGTCCGGGCGGCGCACGTTGCGCCGGGTGCGGACGACCACGGCGCGCACCACCTCGCCGGCCTTGACCTCGCCGTGAGGCAGTGCGCGCTTCACCGTCGCGATGATCACGTCGCCGAGCGACGCGTAGCGCCGCCCGCTGCCGCCGAGCACCTTGATGCAGAGCGCTTGCTTCGCACCGGTGTTGTCGGCCACGTCGAGCATCGTTTGTTCTTGGATCACGGCGATCTCCTCCGGCTGAGGGTCATGCGGACTGCGGCCGGCCGACGATGCGGACCAGGCGCCAGCGCTTGAGCTTGGAGAGCGGTCGGGTGGCCATCACCTCGACGGTGTCGCCCTCCCGCGCCTCGTTGTTGGCGTTGTGCGCGTACAGCTTGGTGCGCCGGCGCACGTACTTGTCGTAGCGCGGATGGCGCACTAGGCGCTCGACCTCGACGACGATGGTCTCCTGCATCTTCGCCGACGTGACGCGGCCGATCTGGGTGCGGCGCGCGCGCCGCTTGGTCTGTGCTTCCGACTGGCTCATGCCTTGCCCTCCGCCGCCGCGGCGCGCGCCCGCTCGCCGAGGACGGTCAGGATCCGGGCGCGCTGCCGGCGGATCTGCCGGAACCGCGCCGTCTGGGTGATCTGCTCGGTGGCGCTCTTGAACCGCAGCTCGAACAGCTCCTTCTGCAGGGCCTGCAAGTCGAGCTGCAGCTCGCGGGAGTCCTTGCCGCGGATCTCGCTGATCTGCTTCATCTCAGACGTGCCTCCGCTGCACGAGCCGGCACTTGACCGGCAGCTTGTGCGCCATGCGGCTGAGCGCGAGCTTGGCGATCGCCTCGGTCGTGTTGCCGATCTCGTAGAGGATCGTGCCGGGCTTGACGACCGCGCACCAATACTCGACGTCGCCCTTGCCGGTGCCCAGACGGGTCTCGGCGGGCGTCGCGGTGACGCTGTGGTGCGGGAAGATCCGGATCCACAGACGCGCATCCGGCGCGGCGCGCGTCCCGGCGATTCGGCCCGCTTCGATCGTGCGCGCCGGGATCCAACCCGGCTCCAGCGACTGCAGGCCCCACTCGCCGAACGCGACGGTGTTGCCGCTCGTGGCCCGGCCGCGGATCACGCCGCGCTGCTTCTTGCGGTACTTGACTCGCTTGGGCATCAACATGGCAGCGTCCTCAGAAAGCCTTCTCCGTCGCGGTGCGCACCGGCAGCAGGCCGCCGGTCGTTTCGTCCGGGCCGTACTCGCCCTTGAAGATCCAGACCTTCACGCCGATGGTCCCGTAGGTCGTCTTCGCCGTGCTGGTGCCGAAGTCGACCTGCGCGCGCAGCGTGGTCGTCGGGATGCGGCCCTTGCGGATCTCGCCCACGCGCGCCATCTCCGCGCCCTGCAGGCGGCCGGCGACCAGGATCTTGATGCCCTTGGCGCCCGCCGCGGTCGACGCGTCGGCGGCCTTCTTGAGTGCGCGCCGGTAGTTGATGCGCTTGACGATCTGCTCGGCGATCGCGTCGGCCACCAGGGTCGCCTCGAGCTCCGGGCGATGGATCTCGATGATCTTCATGCGCACCGGCTTGCCGGTGAGCTTCTCGAGATCCTCGCGCAGCTTGTCGACCTTGGCGCCCTTCTTGCCGATCAGGATGCCGGGCCGCGCGGTGTGCAGGAACACCGTCACGAGGTCGCCGGTGCGCTCGATCTCCACCCGCGGGATCTGCGCGAAGGCCCAGTTCTGCGCCACGTAACGGCGGATCTTCTGGTCCTCGAGCAGCAGGCGCGGGAAGTCCTTGTTGTTCGCGTACCAGCGCGAGCGCCACGGCTCGGTGATCGCGATGCGGAACCCGGTCGGGTGCGTCTTCTGCCCCATGTCAGTTCTTCTCCTCGCCCGCGGCGGCGCCCGCCGGAGCGAGCTGCGGATCGGCGACCCAGATGTGGATGTGGCAGGTGCGCTTGCGGATCGGGAACGCGCGCCCCTGCGGACCCGGCCGCCACCGGTGGCGGCCCATCAGCAGCGGGCCGCCGCCGACGAACGCGCGCGACACGACCAGCCGGTTGGCACGCACCTCGGCGTCCTGCAGCGCGTTGGCCACCGCCGATTCGAGCACGCGGCGCACCATTGGCGTGGCGCGGTGCCGGTCGACGGAGAGCAGGTCGAGCGCGCGGTTGACCGGGAGGCCGCGGATCATGTCTATGATCCGGCGCGCCTTGTACTCGCCGGTGCGCGCGTAGCGGTGCACCGCGCGGAACTGGCGGGCGTTGGCCAGCTCAGGAGCGGCCTTGCGCAGGGCGAAGTTCTTGCGGACCTGACCCATCGCTCACGCCCCTTCCGACTTGCCGCCGCCGTGGCCGCGGAAGGTCCGCGTCGGCGCAAACTCGCCGAGCCGGTGCCCCACCATGTCCTCGGTGACGTAGCACTTCGTGAACACCCGGCCGTTGTGCACCATGAACGTGTGCCCGACGAACTCGGGGGTGATCACGCACGCGCGCGCCCAGGTCCTGATCGGCTCGCGCTTCTTTGCCGCGTTCATCTTCTCGACCTTCGCCAGGACCTTCGGGTCGACGTACGGGCCCTTCTTGACGCTGCGACTCATCGCTCCGGCCTCACGTGTTCTGGTGCCGCCCGCGCTTGCGCCGGCGGATGATGAACTGGTTGGACAGCGCCTTGCGCTTGCGCGTCTTGCCGCCCTTGCTGAGCCCGCCGAGCGGCGAGCACGGGTGCCGGCCGCCGCCGGTGCGCCCTTCGCCGCCACCCATCGGGTGCGCCACCGGGTTCATCGACGTGCCGCGGTTGTGCGGCCTGCGGCCCATGTGGCGGAGGCGTCCGGCCTTGCCCCAGCGGACGTGCTGGTAATCGAGGTTGCCGACCTGGCCGATCGTCGCGCGGCAGCGCACGTGCACCTTGCGCGTCTCGCTCGACGGCAGGATCAGGATCGCGTAGTCGCCGTCGCGCGCCATGAGCTGGCACCCCATGCCCGCCGAGCGCGCGAGCTGGCCGCCCTTGCCGGGCTGCAGCTCGACGTTGTGCACCATCAGGCCGAGGGGGATGTTGGCGAGCGGCATCGCGTTGCCGATCTCCGGCTCCACGCGCTCGCCGGACAGCACGGTCGCGCCGACCGCGAGGCCGTTGGGCGCGAGGATGTAGCGCTTCTCGCCGTCGGCGTAGTGGATCAGGGCGATGTCCGCGTTGCGGTTCGGATCGTACTCCAGCGCGGCGACCTTGCCGGGCACGCCGTCCTTGTCGCGCAGGAAGTCGACCTTGCGGTACAGCCGGCGCGCCCCGCCGCCGCGGAACCGGGCCGTCGTGTGCCCGTGCGCGTTGCGGCCGCCGGTCTTGGCGATGCGCTCGACCAGCGACTTCTCGGGCCGCTTCTTGGTCAGGTGCGAGAAGTCGAGGACGGACGAGTTGCGCCGCCCGGCCGACGTCGGTTTGTAGACCTTGATGCCCATGGTTGGTCCGCGCCTGTCAGGTGAGGTCGATCGAGTTGCCCTCGGCCAGCGTGACGTACGCCTTCTTCCACGCCGCGGTGCGCCCAGGGCGGCCGAGCACGCGCCTGGCCTTGGACGGCATGGTGACCACGTTGACCGCGGTCACCTTGACCTGGAACAGCGTCTCGACGGCCTTCTTGATCTCCGGCTTGGTCGCGTGGGGATGCACACGGAACGTGTACTGGTTGTGCATCCCCTGCAGGACCGTCGTCTTCTCCGTCATCATCGGCTTGCGGATGACGTGGTAGAACTGCGTCGGGTTGGTCGCCATGTCAGCTCTCCTGGCGCGGCCGCTTGGCGTCGACGAAGGCCTTGGCGCGCGCGGCGAGCGACTCGAGCGCCGGCGGCGTGCACACCATGAAGCGGCGCACGGTCACGTCGTGCGCGTTGAGGTCGGCCGCCGGCATCACCTTGACGCCGGGGACGTTGCGCAGCGACAGCCAGAGGTTGCGGTCCAGGCCGTCGGTGACCACGGTGACGCTGCGCGTCATGTCGAGCGCCTTCAACACCGCGAAGGCCTGCTTGGTGCTCGGCTTGTCGGTCGGAAAGCCCTCGGCCACCGCCACCTCGCCGTCGCGTAGCTTGCCGAAGATCGCGGTGAACAGCGCGACGCGTCGCGCCTTCTTCGGCATGTGGTAGCTGTAGTCACGCGGCACCGGGGGGAACGCGACGCCGCCGCCGGTCCAGATCGGCGACTTGGTCGAGCCCATGCGCGCGCGGCCGGTGTGCTTCTGCTTCCACAGCTTGCGGTTCGGCCCCTTGACCTCGGAGCGGGTCTTCGCCTTGTGCGTGCCCTGCCGGCGGTTGGCCTCGTACATGACCACCGCCTCCTTGAGCGTGCGGCCGAGGACCCGTTCGCCGAACACGCCGGCGTCCAGCTCGCGCGTGCCGATGGAACCATCCGCGTACGACTTGATCTTCACCTTCGTGCTCGACCTTCGTGGGTGGCGGTGACCTGCGAGTGCCCGGGCGGCGCCGCGCTCACGTCGTCTTGATGCGGATGTCGACGCCGGCCGCCATGTTGAGCTTGCTCAACGCGTCGACCGTCTTCGACGTGGGCTCCTCGATGTAGACGACCCGCTTGTGCGTGCGGATCTCGAACTGTTCGCGGCTCTTCTTGTCGACGTGCGGCGAACGCAGGACCGTGTAGCGTTCGATGCGGGTCGGCAGCGGCACCGGCCCGACCACCTTCGCCCCCGTGCGCTTGCTGGTCTCGACGATGTCGAGCGCGGCCTGATCGAGAGCCTCGTGGTCGTACGCCTCCATGCGGATCCGGATCTTCTCTTGCACGACTGTGGCTCCTGGCGGGGGTCTGTGGTGGTCGGTTCTCTCGTGGCCTCCGGCGGCCGTCGGTTTGCCTGTTACCGTCGCAACCTCTTGCACGACAACGGTTTAACGACGGCTCCAGCACCTTTCCGGGCGGAGGAACGGAGCAACATAGCGACGCGACGCAGCGAGTCAAGCAAGACTTTCGCGGCGGAGCCCGGCCGCTGCCTCAGCCGTGCGCGTCCGAGGCGACCGGCCCGAACCCCGCGTGTTCGGCACGGAACGACCCCAGGCCGCGGGTGAGAGAACGCAACCGCGTGGTGTAGCCCAGCATGCGCGCGAGCGGCGCGCGCGCCCGCACGCGCGCGCCCTCGCCGTCGAGGTCGATGGTCTCGATCTCCACGTGCTTGCCGCGCAGGTCGCCGAGCACGGCCGACAGGGCATCCTGCGGGCAGGACACATCGACGAGCTGCAAGGGCTCGAGGACGACCGGCCCGGCGTCGGCGAGCGCGCGGCGCAGGGCGACCTCGCTCGCCTCGACCAGCAGCGGCAGCAGGTCGGCGCCCGGGGCGACCTCCCCTTCGAGCGCGTCGAGCTGGAGGACCATGTCGAATGCCGGCCAGCCCTCGCACAGGCTCGTCGCGAGGCGTCCGGTCAGCGCGGCGACCAGCGCGCGCGCGGTCGGGTCGTCGGCGACGCCCTCGCCGAGCACGACGCGCGCGGGCCCCGCGTCGGGCTGCGGGAAGACCTGCACGCGCACGTGCGCGCGGCCGCCGACTTCCGCGACGCGCCACTCCCCGCTGCCGGCCGCCGCGCGCGTGATCGTCTCGCGGCACGCGACGACCGGCCTGCCCACCCGGAAGCGGTCGCCCGCGGTCGCGCGCAGTTCCTCGGCGGCGATCTCCAGGTGCAGCTCGCCGATGCCAGAGAGCAGCAGCACGCCGCGCGCCTCGTCGCGTCGCAGGGCGAGCGTCGGGTCGGCCGCGACCAGCCGGCGCGCTGCCGCCTCCACCGCAGCGAGATCCTCGGTGCGCCGCGGCTCGATCGCGACGCTCAGCACCGGCTCGGGGAAGCGGGCCGGCAGGAGCGTGATCGGATGGCCCGGCGCGAACAACGTGACTCCGGTCGGCAGGGGTTCCCCCTGGCACTGGAGCGCGACGATGTCACCGGGCCCGGCCTCGGCGATCGGCTCGCGCTCGTCGGCGTGCATGCGCGCGATCGCCCCCACCCGCACCGGCGCGCCGCCGTCGCTGCGCGCGAGTTCCGCGCCCTGCGCGATGCGCCCGGTGTAGACCCGCGTGGCGAGCCAGACCGCGCCGCCTTCGTCCTGGCTCTTGAACACGAGCGCGCACGCGGGCGCGTCGGGTTCGACCGCGCGCTCGGCGCCGTCGGTGCCCACGACCGGCGCGCGGTCGAGCGGCGATGGCAGGTAGTCGGCGATCCCGTCGAGCAACAGATCGACGCCGCGGTTGTGCAGCGCGGACCCGGCGAACACGAGCACGAGCTGGCCGCGCACCACGCCGGCGCGCAGGGCGGCACGCAGGGCGTCGTCGCCGACCGGCAGGTCGTGCGCGAAGGCTTCGAGCACCGCCGGGTCGAACTCGGCAGCGGCCTCCACGAGGTCGGCGCGGGCGCGCGCCGGGTCGGCCTGCGCCGTCCCCCCGGGCGCCCACTCCACCGCCTTGCCGGTGACGACGTCGATCAGGCCGGTGAGCCCGGTCTCCCCCGCGATGGGCACGACCGCGGGCAGCGCGCGCACGCCGAGCCGGGCGACGACCGCGTCCAGCGCGCGGCGCCAGGAGGCGACCGGCCGGTCGAGCTTGTTGACGAACGCGAGCGCGGCGAGGTCCAGCGTGCGCACCTGCTGCCAGACCGCCTCGGTGCGCGGCTCGACGCCGCGCACGCCGTCCAGCACGAGGACGACGCCGTCGACCACGCGCAGGCAGCGCACGACCTCGGCGCCGAAGTCGACGTGCCCCGGCGTGTCGACGAGGTTCAGCAGGCGCCCCCGCCAGGGCACGCTCGTGCTCGCCGAGCGGATCGAGATCCCGCGCCGCTGCTCCTCCGGAAGGTAGTCGAGCGCGGCGGTGCCCTCGTCGACCTCACCGAGGAAGCGCACCCGCCCGCTGTCGTAGAGGATCCGTTCGCTGAGCGTCGTCTTGCCGGCGTTGATGTGCGCGACGATCCCGAGGTTGCGGATGTGGCCGGGGGAGGCGCTCACGGCACGAAGGTAACCGCCGCACGACGCGCGCTCGAAGCGCGCTCCGGCGGGTGGCCCGCGGCGCACACGAAGGCGGGCGGCGAGGGCAGTGAGGACGGGCGGCGCGTGCGCCGCGGGGCACGGGGTGCGGCGCGGGCCGCTACCAGGCGAAGTGGCTGTAGGCGCTGTTCGCCTCGGCCATCTTGTGCACGTTCTCCTTCTTGGTGACCGCGGCGCCCTGGTTGTTGTAGGCGTCGAACAGCTCGTCGGCGAGACGCTTGGCCATCGGCTTGCCGCGCTTGGCGCGCGCGGCGTCGACCAGCCAGCGGATCGCGAG
>DATGPD010000138.1:0-5241 GCA_035305285.1 Planctomycetota bacterium | reverse complement strand
AGAGGAGCGGCGCATGAAGCTGCTGCGCGGCTACACGCTGACCTCCCTCTACCTGCCCGGCAGTAACGAGCTGCGCACGGCGCTGGTCAGCGCGCTTGGGCACACCGACGCGGCGGTGATCGACCACGCGCTGCGCGCGCTCGGCCGTCACGGCGGGCCGGCGGAAGTGCCGACGCTCGTCCGCCTGATCGAGACGCCCGGCAGCCCGCACCGCGGCACCGCGCTGTGCGCCCTCGCTGCGATCGACCATCCGGCGGCGCGCGCCGAACTGATCCGCATGCTCGACGCCGGCATGCTCGACGACGCCGAGACGATGGCCGTGTTGCGCATCACGCGCGCCACGGAAGGCGGCGCGGACGTGGTCGCCAGGATCGGCAGCGCGGACAAGGCGCTGTGGCGCACCGCGAGCCGCCTCACGCTGCCGCCGGCGGAGAACGGCCCGAAGGCCGAGTTGACCTTGAACGACCGCACCGTGCTGCATTTGCGCTACCGCGGGCTCGCGGGCGATGCCGTCGTGGTCGCCGACCCGGCACCCGGGCTGTCCGAGTTCCGCGTGCCGATCGCGGCCGTGAGCATGGTGCACTTCGCCGAACCGCAGCGGCCGACCGGCGTGCGCGTGTTCCTCATCCAGGGCAGCCTGCTGACCGGCCAGCTGGTCGCGATCGACCCGCAGGCGATCAAGATCGACAACGGCGTGCTCGGTCAGGTGACGATCCCGCGCGCGCAGGTCCAGGGCATCCTGTTCGCGCCGGACCTGGACCGGCTGATCGGCGCGTCGCCGACCACGGATCGCGTGCGCCGGGTGGACAACTCGCTGGTCGACGCCGAGGTCCTGCGGCTGACGCCGCAGGGCCTGGTCGTGCGCGGCCAGGCAGGTGACGAGACGCTGCCGCTCGCCGACGTCGCCGGCGTGCTGTTCAAGCGCCCCGCCGCGCTGCCGGTGGACGCGACGCTGTACTCGCGCATCGTCCTGCGCGGCGGCGACCGCGTGCTCGGGCACATCGTCGCGGCGAGCCCCTCGCACCTCGGCCTGGTGCTTCCCGCGCCCGCCGGCGGCGACCCGCTCGCCGCCGCGGTCGTGCCGTGCCAGGCGATCGCGACGATCGAGTTCCTGGTCGGCGGCGGCGCGTCGTGGGGCTACACGATGATCGCCGACTATTCGGAGAACCGGCTGATCGAGGTCGACGAGAAGGGGCGTGAAGTGTTCACGCTGGAAGACGTGTTCGGCGCCTGGGACGTCGAGTGCCTCGACAACGGCAACCTGCTGGTGACCGAGTTCAGCGTCAGCCGCGTGCAGGAGGTGACGCGCGCCGGCAAGCCGGTGTGGGCGTTCGAGGATCTCAAGAACCCGTACGACGCCGACCGCCTGCCCAACGGCAACACACTGATCGCGGACACGTTCGGCAACCGGGTGATCGAGGTCGACCCGAAGGGCAGGATCGTGTGGGTGTTCGCGAACGACATCCGTCCGTTCGACGCCGACCGCCTGCCCAACGGCAATACGCTGATCGCCGACGTGCTCCAGGACCGGGTCATCGAGGTCACCCGCGACGGGCAGATCGCGTGGGAGTTGCGCAACTTGAAGCTCGTGCACGACGCCGACCGCCTGCCCAACGGCAACACGCTGATCACGCTGCGTGAGGCCAAGCGCGTGATCGAGGTCGACCGCGACGGCGTGGTGGTCTTCGAGCTGAAGAACCTCAACCACCCGAGCGACGCCGACCGCCTGCCCAACGGCAACACCCTGGTGGCCGAGAACGGCATGGTCCGCGAGTTCGATCGCGCCGGGAACGAGGTGTGGCGGCGCGAGGTCGTCTGGGCGGTCGAGGCGAACCGCTACTGAGCCGCGGGCGGGGCGGTCAGGGCCGGCGGCCGGCGAAGGCGCCGCCGGAAAAGCGCCGCGGGCGGACGACGTTGAGCGTCGTGGCCCGCGCGCCACGACGCCCCGGGGGACCGGCAGACGCCGGTCCACGGGCGCGGCGGCGCGCGGGCCGGCATTCGTCGTTGGCCCGAAACAACGCCGCCCCTAGAGTGTTCCGCCCGCTTCCGCCGCCATGAACATCATCGTCTGCGTCAAGCGAGTCCCCGCGACCGATTCGAAGATCAAGATCGCGCCGAGCGGCGTCGCGATCGACCCCACCGGGGTCGAGTACGTGCTCAACCCGTACGACGAGTTCGCGGTCGAGGAAGCGCTGAAGCTGAAGGAGGCGGCCGGTGCGGGCAGCGTCACGGTCGTGACCCTCGGCAGCAGCGAGGCGCAGAAGATGCTGCGCGACGTCCTGGCGATGGGCGCCGACAAGGCGGTGCTGCTGCGCGACGGCGGCGTCGCGCACGACGGTTACAGCACCGCGGAGTGCCTGGCCGCGTGGATCAAGACGCAGCCGTTCGATGCGATCTTCACCGGCAAGCAGGCGGTCGACAGCGACAACAGCCAGCTCGGCCCGCGCCTGGCCGCGTTGCTCGACCTGCCGTGCGTGAGCGAGATCGTGAAGCTCACGGTGGAAGGCCGCACGTTCATCGCGGAGCGCGACATCGAGGGCGCGCGCGAGGTGGTGCGCGGCTCGCTGCCCGCCGTGCTCACCGCGCAGAAGGGTCTGAACCAGCCGCGCTACGCCAACCTCAAGGGCATCATGGCGGCGAAGAAGAAGCCGCTGGAGGAGATCGACGCGGCGGCGATCGCGCCGGCGACCGAGGTCGCGTCGCTGTCGCTGCCGCCGGAGCGCCCGCCGGGCAGGATCCTCGGCGAAGGGGCAGCCGCGGTCGGCAAGCTGATCGAAGTGCTGCGCAACGAAGCCAAGGTGCTGTAGGCCGGAACAAGACTGCAGGAGCGAGAGATGACGAACGTCGTGGTCGTCGCCGAGGCACGCGGCGGCATCGTGAAGCGCCCCACCCACGAGGCGATCGGCGCGGCCCTCGGGCTCACCGCCAAGGCCGGCGGCCAGGTGATCGTGCTGCTGCCGGGCAGCGGCCTCGCCAACGCGAGCGCCGAGCTGGCGGGCAGCGGCGCGCATCGGGTCGTCGCGCTCGACGCGCCGGCGCTGGCGAACTACAGCGGCGACGGGTACGCGCGCGCGATCCTCGAGGTCCTCCCCGAGCTGGACGCGTCCGTGGTGCTGATGCCGCACACGGCCATGGGCAAGGACCTCATGCCGCGCATCGCCGCGCGGCTCGGGGCCGGCATGGTGTCCGACGCGGTCGACCTGCACTACGAAGGCGGCAGGTTCGGCGCAACCAAGCCGGTGTACGCGGGCAAGGCGACCCTGCGCGCCATGGCGAAGGGGAAGCCGTTCGTCGCGACCTTGCGCCCGAACAACTTCGAAGCCGCACCCGGCGGCGGCTCGGCCGCGGTCGAGGAGCGCAAGCCCTCGTTCGGCCCCGACGCGCTGCGCGCGGTGGTGACCGAGGTGGTCGCCGCCGCCGGCGATCGCGTCCCGCTGCAGGAGGCGAGGGTGATCGTCGCCGGCGGCCGCGGGCTGAAGGGGCCCGAGCACTTCCATCTCATCGAAGACCTCGCCAAGGCGTTCGGGCCCGGGCGGGCGGCGGTCGGTGCGTCGCGCGCGGTGGTCGACGCCGGCTGGCGGCCGCACGCCGAGCAGGTCGGACAGACCGGCAAGGTCGTCTCGCCGACGCTCTACATCGCGTGCGGGATCAGCGGCGCGATCCAGCATCTCGCCGGGATGCGGACCTCGCGCACCATCGTCGCGATCAACAAGGATCCCGACGCGCCGATCTTCAAGGTCGCGGACTACGGGATCGTCGGCGACGTGTTCGAGGTCTTGCCCGCGCTGACCGCCGCGGTCGCCGAAGCGGTGAAGCAGTAGCGCCGCGGCGCGCGGGACCCGCGCGGCTGAAGGCGAAGGAACGCGCGGCCGATCCGCGGATCGGCCGCGGCCCCCGACGCCGGCCTTCCTGCCCGCCGCCGGCGGTGCGCGCGGTCGGGCAGCAACCGCGGACACCGCGGTCGCGTGGCACTTGCCGTGGCACCGGGACGCGATCTCCCGGTCGGGGGCGCGTCATCCCGGCGAAGGATCCGCGCGCGAACGGTGCGCGGCGACGCGACCGTTCCCGCGCACCGCCGGATTCCCGTGGGACCGAGAGCGAGCACACCTTCCCGAACCGCGGCAGGCGGTGCGTAAGCTGCACCCGATGACCCGGACCGGCCGCCTCGTCCGCCGCGCACTCGCCGTCCTGTTCGGCATCGGGGCAGCGCTGGTCGCGGCCGAAGCAGCGTACCGGTGGCTGCGCGTCCCCGGGCTTAGTCCGACCACGCACCCGGCCTACGTCGTGCACGACCCCGAACTCGGCTGGCGCTATCGGCCCAACGCGCGCGCGCGGCATCGCAGCGCCGAGTTCGACGTCGCGATCGAGATCAACGCGCACGGCTTCCGCGGGCCCGACTGGCCGGAGCGCGGGTCGCGCCCGCTCGTGCTGGTGCTCGGCGACTCGCTCGTGTTCGGCTGGGGCGTGGAGGAACACGAGGCGCTGTGCGGCCGGCTGCGCGCGCGCCACCCGGAGTGGGACGTGCGCGGAGTCGGGATCTCGGGGCAGGCTCCCGACCAGCAGCTCCTGCTGCTGCGCCGCCTGGCCGACCTCGCGCCGGACGTGATCGTCTGCGTGTCGTGCGTCAACGACGGCTACGAGGTCGCGACCGACTTCGTGTACGGCCTGCGCAAGCCGCGCTTCGTCGCCACGGGCGACGGCGTCGCGCCGGCGGGACTGCCGGGCCCGTCGCACTTCCTGCGCGAGCACAGCCTCCTGCTCCGCGCCGCGGACAAGCTGCTGTGGCGCTGGCGGTTCCAGCAGTCGGCGCCGGCGGAAGACTGGCAGCTCGTCGCGGCGCTGTACCGGACGATGCGCGGCGAGCACCCGAAGGCCGGCTTCGTGGTCGCCGCCGACCACCGCGCGCTCGAGGCGAGCGTCGGCGCCGATCCGCGCTTCCGCTACGTGCCGCTCCAAGGCCTGCTCGCCGAGGGGCGGGGAGCGTTCATCTTCCCGATCGACACGCACTGGAACGCCGCGGGACACGCGCGCGTGGCCGAGGCGATCGACACCGCGATCGCCGCGGAGCTGGCGGCGCGCGGCCCGCGCTGACCGCGCTCACCGCGGGCCGAACACGCCGGTGCCGACGCGCACCATCGTCGACCCGGCGGCGATCGCCGCCTCGAAGTCGCCGGTCATGCCCATGCTCAGGACGGGGAGCGGGAGGCCGCTCGCGTCGCGCAGGCGCGCGGCCAGCGCGGC
>DATGPD010000137.1:0-3101 GCA_035305285.1 Planctomycetota bacterium | reverse complement strand
CACGGGGCCGATGCTCCACGGATTGGCGAACAGCGCGTCGTCGATCTCGATCTGCCGGCCGTGTTCGACGTCGAACAGCCGCGGCCTGCTCACCGGCAGGGGATCGCCGGGCTTGCGTTACTCCAGCTCGTGCAGCTTGGGCTGGAGCTGGTCGCGCGGCGACGACTCGATCAGGTGGATGCTCCGTGCCGGCGCGGCCCTGGTCTGCACCATCACCAGCCGGCGGCCGTCGGGCGACCAGCGCGGCGCGCCGCCGAAGGAATCCGTCGCGCTCCCCGTCGTGCTGAGGCGCACTTCGCTGCCGTCCGCCTGCCGGCGCACGAACACGTCGTGGTCGCGGACGAACACGACGAAGCGGTCGTCGGGCGAGGCGTGGCCGCGCGGTCCCGCCACGGGCTGGCGCGCCGCGGAGTCGCCGCGCCGACGGCCGCGCGGGTCCCGGCTGCCCTCGCGTTCCGCCGGTGCCTCCGCCGTGCCGAGCCCGGCCGCGTCGCTCCAGCGGTACCACGCATCCCCGGCGCGGAACACGATCTGCTCGCCGTCGAACACGAGGCGCTCCGGCGCGAGCCGCTCCGCGTCGACCGCCGCGCCGCTCGCCTCTGCGAGCGCCTTCGCCAGCGCCGCTCGGTCGAACAGCGGCCGCCGCTCGCCGCGCTCGGGGTCGACGACGAACCACTCGTGCCCCCCGCCGCCGCGCGCGACGCGGTACCACAGCCGTCCGTCGGGCAGCCACGTGGCGTCGATCCGCCCGCCCGGCACGAGGTGCCCCCAGCGTGCGCCGATCGTGGACGCGCGCTCGTAGTCGGCGCGCGTGCCCTGGGCCGGAACGGATGCAACGACGAGCGCGAGCGCCGTGACCAGGCTGGCAGTGACGAAGCGCATGGCGGCATGCTCGGCGACGGGGCGGGTGACGTCGAGCGAGGAGGGAGGCAGCCCCGGTCGCGCCGGGAGCGTGACCCGGGCGGTGGAGTGCTCGCTCCGCACGCTCGGCGTGCAACACCGCGCTCGCGCGCGCCACGCGGTGCCCGGCTCCGAGGACCCGGTCTGGCGCGGGCGCCGCAGGCGGCGCCGTGGTCGATCGTGTGCCCCACCGTCCCCGGTGCACCGAAGCAAGCGTCCCGCGCGCAGCGGCGCCGACGTCTCCGGTCGTGGTCGGCGGCAGCGCGGCGGATCGAGCACGGGACACGGCACGGCGGCCGCATGAAGCACGCGCGACCGCGTGCGGCGGACCGTCGGAGTGCGCACGCCGGCGCCCCGACGCCCGTCCCCCCGGGCCGCGCCCACCGTAACCGCCCGGTCCCGCGCCGGCGCAGGCCGTTGTCCTGAGACTTCGTCTCAGTTAGAAGTCGCGGCCGACATGAGATTCGGTCGCAACAAGTTGAACCCGACCTCCGTCGGTGCTCGCTCCCGTTCTCGTTCCGCGTCGACGCCCGTCCGCGGACTCGTCGCCCTCGTCGCCGCCGCAGCGCCGGCCACGGCGCAGGACCCCAGCCTCGAACAGCGCGTGCAGCAACTCGAGCAGCAGAACGCCGAACTGCAGCGCCGGCTCGGCGCGGTCGCCGAAGAGATCGAGGGCTTCCGGCTGCGCGACATCGTGCCGGGCGTCGGCGAGAGCCGGTTCGGTCTCGGCCCGGCGGCGTCCAAGGTCTACGCCAAGGAGCAGGGGCTCTCGATCGGCGGCTACGGCGAGGTGCTGTTCACGCAGAACTCGGGCGCCACCGACGTGCTCGACGCGCAGCGCCTCATCACCTACTTCGGCTACAAGTTCTCCGACCGGTGGGTGTTCAACTCGGAAATCGAGTTCGAACACGGCTCGACCGGGGGTGGCGGCACCGTGGCGATCGAGTTCGCCTACGTCGACTACCTCTGGCGCGAGGAGCTGGCCTTCCGCGCCGGCTTCCTGCTGATGCCGATGGGGCTCGTCAACGAGCTGCACGAGCCGATCTCGTTCCTGCCGGCCAGCCGGCCGCAGACCGAGACGCGCATCATCCCGAGCACGTGGCGCGAGATCGGCGCCGGCATCTTCGGCGAGGCCGGCGGGTTCGCGTACAAGCTCTTCGGCGTCGGCGGCCTCGACGGCGAGGACTTCTCCGACGCCGGCATCCGCGGCGGCCGGCAGAGCGGCGCGCGCGCACAGGCCGACGACTTCGCCGCGGTCGCGCGCCTCGACTGGGTCGGCACGGACGGCCTCCTGCTCGGCGCCTCGGCCTACCACGGCGACGCCGGCCAGGACCACCTCGACGGCGCGGTCCGCATCACCGACATGTCGACCACGGTGGTCGACGTGCACGCCGAGTACCGCACCGGCCCCTGGGTGCTCCGCGGCCTGTACGCCACGGCGGTGGTCGAGGACGCCGGCACGTTCAACACCCGCACCGGCGCCAACCTCGCCCGCCGCATGCAGGGCTGGTACGTGGAAGGCGGCGTCGACGTGCTCGCCCTGGCCGGCCGCGAAACAAGGCAGGCGCTCACGCCGTTCGTCCGCTACGAGCAGGTCGACACCCAGGCGTGGATGCCCGGCGGCTTCGCGCCGGTGCGGGCCCGCGACAACGAGATCCTGACCGTCGGCCTGAACTGGAAGCCGATCGAACAGATCGTGTTCAAGTTCGACTACGAGAGGTGGATCCGCGGTGACGACCGCGCCAACGTCCTCATGGGGTTCGTGTTCTGAGGTCATGAGGCCCGCTCGCCGATGAAGGTCGTGATGTCGTCCGCGCGTCGGATCGGCGCCGCGCTCTGCCTGCTGGTCGCCGGTGCACCCGCCGTCCAGGACAGGGACGACCGGGAACCGACTGCTGCCGAGCAGGCGATCGCCCGCGCGTTCCCCGGCTGCAAGGTGGAGCGCACCACGGCCTGGCTCACCGACGCCGAGCGCCGCCGCGCCGGGGAGCTGGCCGGCGCCGAGTTCGACGCCTCGGTGGTCTTCCCCTACGTCGTCCGCGATAAGGACGGCGCCCTGCGCGCCACGGCCTACTTCGACACGCACCGCGTGCGCACGCTGCACGAGGTGCTGCTCGTCGCGGTCAAGCCGGACGGCACCGTGGAGCGCATCGAGGTCCTGGCATTCCTCGAACCGAAGGATTACCTGCCGCGCGCGGCCT
>DATGPD010000136.1:0-2013 GCA_035305285.1 Planctomycetota bacterium | reverse complement strand
CGGATCGTCGTCTCGAGGTGCGCGATCGCGTCGCGCAGGGCACCCTGCGCGCGCAGCTCCTGTGCGTGGCTGAGACGCTCGACGGCGCAGTTCTGGCGCGCGTCGCCGAGCCGCTCCTCGACACCCTCGAGCGACGGGTCGAGCGCCTTGGCGGTCTCGAGAGCCTCGATGTGCCGCACGTGCAGGCCGAGCTCCTTGGCGAAGTCGGCGAGCTTGAGCCAGGCTGCCGCGTCGTCGGCGTCGATCGTGCGCTTCTTCAGGCGGTAGCGCTGGTCGGGTGGCACGAGCTCGAGCGGGATGCGCGAACGCGAGCCGGGGAGGTCGACGAACTCGACGAGCACGGAGTCCTCCGTCGCCTCGAGCACGCGGCCGTAGAGCTCGTTGACGGTGACGAAGATCGGGCCCTCGTCGCGGGCTCCGACCGGGGGGTCGGCCTGAGCCGGGGAGTGCGCACAGAGGGCCGAGAACCCCACGGCGGCGACGAGCATGCGTATCCGGTCCATGGCGTCGATCTTCGGTGGTCCGTCGCCGGCGGCCAACCGAACACGGCGGCGACCGGGTGGAATCGGGCGCCGGTCCGGAGCGACGTGCCTTCGAGGGCGGTGCCGCTTGCGCGACGTGCGGCTCGCCGGCAGCCTTCCCGACCGATGGACCCCGAGGACGTCCTGCGCGATCCACCGCTCCTGCACGTCGACGGGGGGACCGGACAGCCGGTCGGCTGGTACGTCGAACCCGACGTGCTCCGACACCTGCGGGCCGCGCTGCCCGAGCGCGCGAAGACGGCGGAGACCGGCGCCGGGACGAGCACCGTGTTCTTCGCGGCGTGCGGCTTCGAGCACCTCGCGATCGCGCCGGACGCCGCGCTGTTCGCGCGCATCGCGGCCTGGTGCGGAGAGCGCGGCATCGGACTCGAGAGGGTGCAGTTCGTCGCGGAACGCTCGGAGTGGTTCCTGCCGCGGACGCGCACCGCCGACCTCGACCTGTTCCTCGTCGACGGCCGGCACGGCTTCCCGACGCCGTTCCTCGACTGGTTCTACGGTGCCGAGCGCCTGAAGGTCGGCGGGCTCTGTGCCATCGACG
Source organism: Planctomycetota bacterium (assembly GCA_035305285.1). Taxonomy (GTDB): domain Bacteria; phylum Planctomycetota; class UBA1135; order UBA1135; family UBA2386; genus DATGPD01. The sequence goes on along the minus strand of DATGPD010000136.1, from coordinate 933 downwards.
ACACGCAGATCCTGACGGGGCGCATCCTCGCCGACTTCCTGCACACCGACCGCCACTGGTCCGACGGCGTCGAGATCGGCAAGACCGCGATCTTCCGGAAGGTCGATCGGGACGTGCACGGCGACGAGTGGCACGCGCAGGAGTTCGTGCGCCGCAGGTCCGGGCGCGGTGGGCGACTCAGCCGCTGGCTTTCGCGGACGTGGCGACGTGGAACGGCGGGGCGCCGTCCTGCCGCGGCGGGTGCAGCAGCGCGAGCATCGCAGCGCTGAGCCAGCCGGCGTGCCGCGCGCGGTGCAGGCGCGGGCGCACGAGGCACTTCGCGAGTTGGAGCGGCACCTGCTTCAGGACGTGGCGCACACCGAGGTGCTCGGCCTCGAACAGCGCCATCGAGCGCCCCTGCCAGTGGATGCGCCGCCGGAACCAGTCGGGCTCGAGGCGTCCCGGCGGCACGATGTGGTCGACCCAGGCGGTCGGCGCGTAGACGATGCGCCAGCCGGCGCGTTCGACGCGCCAGCACATCTCGGTCTCCGAGTAGCTCATCAGGCACGCGGCGCGGCGGCCGTAGCGCTCGGAGAACGGGCCGGCGGCCTCGAACACCGAGCGGCGGAACGCCATGTTCGCGCCGCGCGGGTAGTCGGGGTAGTGCAGGTCGGTGGCTGCGGTGCCGGCGTCGAAGGCACTGAGGTAGGGGGTCAGCCGCGCGTCGAGCCAGGCGGGTGGCGGCGTCTCGTAGCGCAGGCGGATCGGGCCGCCGGCGGCACCGACGGTCGGATCGGCGAAGGGTTCGGAGAGGGCGCGGAGCCACTGCGGTTCGGCGACGGCGTCGTCGTCGAGGAACGCGAGGATCGCGCCGTGCGCCTCGCGCAAGGCGCAGTTGCGCGCCGCGGACTCGCCGAGGCGCTCCTCGCGCACGTAGCGGACCAGGGGTGCGTG
>DATGPD010000135.1:0-3634 GCA_035305285.1 Planctomycetota bacterium | reverse complement strand
CGCCGGGCTTCCCCGACGACATGCCGTTCTTCACCCGCGGCCTCGCCAGGGTCGGCGCGCGGGTGCTCGGGCTCGGCGACCAGCCGGTGCAGGCCCTGCCCGAGGAGGTGCGGCACGGCCTCACGGACTACCTGCAGGTCGGGTCGCTGTGGGACGAGCGCGCGGTCGAGGACGAAGTGCGCCGCTGGCTCGGCGGTCGGCGCGTCGACCGCGTGGAGTGCTTGTGGGAGCCGGGCATGGGCCTCGCCGCGCGCTTGCGCCGCGCGCTGTCGGTGCCGGGCCTGACCGCCGAGCAGACGGTCGCGTTCCGCGACAAGCAGCGCATGAAGGAAGTCCTCGACGCCGCCGGAATCCGCACGCCGCACCATTACCGCGCGCGGACCGCGGCCGAGGTGCGCGACGCGATCGCGCGCATCGGCTTCCCCGCCATCGTCAAGCCGATCGCGGGCGCGGGTGCCGCGGACACGCACCGCGTCGACCGTGCCGAGGACGTCGAGCGCGCCCTGCACGCGGTGCGGCACGTGCCGGAGGTCAGCGTCGAGGAGTACATCGACGGGGAGGAGTTCACCTACGACACGGTGTGCGCGAACGGCGAGGTGCTGTTCGAGAACGTCGCGTGGTACCGCCCCAAGCCGCTCGTCGCGCGCCTCAACCCGTGGATCAGCGCGCAGGCCGTCGTCCTGCGCGACCTCGCGCGCCCGGAGATCGCCGCGGGCGTCGACCTCGGTCGCCGCGTGCTGCGCGCGCTGGGGTTCCAGACCGGCATGACGCACATGGAGTGGTACCGCAAGCCGGACGGCGAGGTCGTGTTCGGCGAGATCGGCGGGCGCGCCCCGGGCGGACGGCTGACGCACGCGATGAACTACTCGTGCGACGCCGACCTGTTCGTCGGCTGGGCGGAGGCGGTGTGCCACGGCCGCCTCAGCCAGGACACGCGCAAGAAGTACAACGCCGCGCTCGTGTTCAAGCGCGCCGAGGGGGAGGGCCGCATCCAGCGCATCGACGGGCTCGCGAGTCTGATGCAGCGCTACGGTGAACACGTCGCCGCGCTCGACCTCCTGCCGCTGGGCGCACCGCGCCGCGATTACCGGCAGGTGGTGACCGGCGACGGCTGGATCTGCGTGCGTCACCCCGACCTCGCCACGACGATGGCGATGGCGGACGCGTTCGCGACCGAGCTGCGCATGCACGCTGGGTGAGGGACGGTCAGGGGACGGAAGGGCCTGCGGTGGCGGTCCCAAACGTCAGACAAGGGCGTGCGGCCTTGGGGAAAAGGGTGGCAGCACCCCTGCTGCGCGCGCCGGCAGCCGGCCGGTCGTCTGACTGCGCGCTTCACTGCGCGCGCCACGGGGCAAGAGGAGACCGTGAGGCTCGTGCCGGCCGCGACGCTCACCGGCCGCTCCGGCCCGGCAGACCCCGGCGTCTCGATGGCGCGCCGCGCCGCGGTCGCCGATCCTGCGCGTCATGCACGTGATCCTCCTCGGGCCGCAGCGCCTGCAGCCGACCCTCGACCGCGCGGTCGCCGACGTCGACCGCCTGCTGGGGGGGCGGGGGATGCTCGCGGTCGTGACCGCGGGCTGGGAAGAGCGCGAGGTCGAGATCCAGGAGCTGGACCAGCACGTCGGCGGGCGCGCCCTCAACCTGGAAGTGTTCGGGCGCGTCGAGGACATCTTCGCGCGCGATCCGGAGCTGCTCGGCGCGATGCGCGCGCGGCACGACACGCTGCGCGAGCTGCACGACCTCTACCGCGTGCGGCTGGCGCACGCGCTCGCCGCGGTGCGCGAGGTGGCGGAGCGCGCTTCCCGCCCGGAGCTGCGCGACCCGGCGCTGGAGGCGGCGATCGCGGCGGTGCGCGCGCTCGACGTCGAGCACCTCGCGGCGGTCGATCGCGTGCACGCCGAGTTCGAGGAGCGCTTCGCGCCGCAGGAACGCGACGCCGTCCGCCGGCACAAGCGCGAGATCGCCGAGATCCTCGCGCTCTGCTCGATGCTGTGCATCGCGGGCGGACACGTGGGCGTGCTCCTGCAGCGCATGCGCCTGTTCGACGTGCTCGGCCTGCACGGCGACCGCCCGGTGATCGCGTGGTCGGCCGGCGCGATGGTCTGCGCCGAGCGCGTCGTCCTGTTCCACGACCGCCCGCCGCAGGGCCCGGGCGACGCCGAGGTCTACGACCGCGGGTTCGGCCTCGTGCCCGGCGTCGTGCCCCTGCCGCACGCGCGCCGCCGGCTCGCGCTCGACGACCGGCAACGGGTCGCCCTCTTCGCGCGCCGCTTCGCGCCCGCGCGCGGGATCGCGCTCGACGAGCGGACGCGGGTCGACTTCGACGGCCGCCGGCTCACGGTGCATGAAGGCACGCGCGTGCTGGGTGTCGACGGCGGCGTGCACGCGGCGTGAGGCCCGGAGCGCGGGTGGTGACGAGCCCGCGCAGCGGTTCCGGGTTCCGCGGCCCTGGCTTGACCGGCAGCCGGAGGTTCGCGGGAAGGCGACGGCGATCCGCGGGTTCGCGCGCGGCGCTGCCTGCACGCACCGGCGTTCGTCGCCCGGCTTCCGCGCGGCGCGCACGAGAACCCGACGAAGGCATCGCGTGGCGCGTGTGGGGATGCGAGGATCCTGCCCGACCCATGCGGGCGATCGACACGCTCAAGCAGCAGCCGCCGACGCGCGCGGCGGTCGAGGCCTTCCTGCAGAGCCACACGTTTCCGATCGTCGAGGATCGGACCGTGACGTTCGCGTACCACGGCGAGGCGACCGCCGTGCAGCTCGTGCACTGGATCCACGGGCTGGAATCGGCACAGCCGTTCGAGCGGCTGCCGGGGACCGACCTGTGGTACCTCTCCATGGATCTGCCGCGCGCCTCGCGGGTCGAGTACAAGCTCGCGATCAGCCACGGTCCGCACCGGCAGCTGGTGCGCGACCCGCTCAACCCCAACTTCGCGCGTGACCCGTTCGGCGCGAACTCGGTGGTGCACGGCGCCGATTACCAGGTGCCCGACTGGACGCGCCCGGACGAGGAAGCGCGGCGCGGGGAAGTGCACCCGATGCGGATCACCGGACAGGCGCTCGGCGACCGCGACGTCCGGATCTACGTGCCGGCCCGGTTCCGTCGGACGCGCCGGTATCCGCTGCTCATCGTCCACGACGGCTCCGACTACCTGGAGTTCGCCGGCCTGCAGACGGTGCTCGACAACCTGATCCATCGGCTCGAGGTGCCACCGCTGATCACGGTGCTCACCGACGCCGGTGACCGGATGCGCGAGTACGCCGCGGACCCGCGGCACGCCGACTTCCTGGTGCGCGACCTGCTGCCGCAGGTGGAATCAGCCTGGCCGGTGGTGCGCGAACCGGCGGCGCGCTGTGTGATGGGCGCGAGCTTCGGCGCGGTCGCGGCACTGTCGACCGCCTGGCGCTATCCGGGCGTGTTCGGGCGCCTGCTCCTGCAGTCGGGATCGTTCGCGTTCACCGACATCGGTCGGCACGACCTCGGACCGCACTGGGACCCGGTGGTCGAGTTCGTCAACCAGTTCCGCCGCGCGCCGGGCAGGCCGGCGGACAAGGTGTTCCTGAGCTGCGGCTGCTATGAAGGGCTCGTCTATTACAACCGCTCGATGGTGCCGCTCCTGCAGGACACGGGCAT
>DATGPD010000134.1:0-3821 GCA_035305285.1 Planctomycetota bacterium | reverse complement strand
TGGACGAGCTCGGCCAGGAAGGCGATGCTGCGGGGGTCGTAAGTCATCGGCCGCGCAGGATAGTGCGGTCGGCGCGCCCGGCAACGGACCGCGCCGCCGGCGCTCCGCCGCCGCCCGATTCCCGGGAGCCGCCGGGCCGCGGTGTTCGTCGTGCGGCGCCGTGGGACGCGGCTCTCGCAAGCCCGGAGCCGGTCGCTACACTTCCACCCCCTTCCTGCCGCCGATTCCACGCGCCATGAGATCCCCGTTCCTACCGTCCGCCCTGTCGCTCCTGCTCCTGGCGCCCGCCTGGGCGCAGAACCAAGATGCTGCGCAGGATCAGCAATACGAAAAGGCGATCGCGGACCTCGAGAAGCGCGCCGCCGAGCTGGAGGCCAGGCTGCAGACCGCCCGCGCGGGCGGCCTGCGCGCGATCAAGGTCAACGGCGTCGAGCTGTCGCCGCTGCACGTGTGGCGCGAACTGATCCACCTGCTCGGCACGCGGCAAGTGCAGGCGCGGATCGACGACTTCTTCGTCGAGGAGTGGAAGGAAGAGGCGATCCGCAGCGGGCGCGACCCGAAGGAGTTCGAACTCGACGAGGCGAAGGTCGCCGAGAAGCTCGGCAACGACCTCAAGGAGTTCCAGCTCAAGAATCCCGGGGTGCCGTTCTGGGAGGCGGTGCGCGCGATCACCAAGATGACCAAGGAGGCCTACCTCCACCAGTACCGGCAGACCGAGCTGTTCAACAAAGTGTTCTTCCCCGGTCCCGCGAAGAACTGGCCGGACATCACGCGCGAGGCGATCATGGCCTCGGCCGCGGACAACAACGGCCAGCAGTTCTGGGAGAACATCGAGCGGACCTCGGTCGACGAGAACGGCAATCCGCGCGAGCTGCCGCCCTTCTGGATGATGCTGTGCCGGCAGTGGGTCACCAAGCAGCTCAAGAAGTGGTGCGACATCCGCTACCCCTCGGACGGCCTGCCGGTCGACGTCGCGCTCTCGGTCAACGGGCGCGAGTGGAAGACGGCCGAGGCGTTCGAAACCGTGCGCCCGGGCCTCTACCAGCAGGACGTCGAGCAGGCGACCCTCGAGGTCGTCGTGCGCGAGGCGCTGCGCCAGGCGCTGGTCGAGGCCGGCTGCTGGCTGTCGGACGAAGAGTTCCGCAAGGAGTTCGACGACTACCGGCAGGAGTACGACAACACGCCGTTCACCACCGAGGTCATCGCGGTCAACTTCAAGGGCTATCCGAGCCTCGAGGCGTTCCGGCAGCGCTGGCGTCTGATCCGCTCGTTCGAGCGGTTGATCGCCAAGGACATCAACGACGACAACCTGCAGGCGCACGCCGAGCGCTTCAAGGCGTTCTTCGGCGAGGGCACCGTGTCGGTCGACGCGATCCAGTTCTACGCGCGCGACCTGAAGACCAGCGCATGGCTGCCGGACGGCATGGCCAAGGCGCAGCAGCGTGCCGCCGCGGCGTTCGCCGCGATCCAGGCCGGTGCCAACTTCGACGACGTGCACGCGCAGCAAGGCGAGTACTACTCGACCGACAACGACAAGGGCCGGTTCAACGCCAAGCCGTACAACCAGCTGCGGCAGCTCATGCGCGAGAACGAGTTCACCGACGTGCTGATCGGGTTCTCCGCCGCGCACTACGCCTTCTACGACGCGCCGGTCGGCAAGGTCGTCGGGCCGCTGCCCGGCCCGGACGCCTACTGGGTGATCCGGGTGAACGCGCGCACGCCGTCGCGCGCCGTGCCGTCGGTGTCCGATCCGCGCACGCGGGAGCTGGTCAAGCAGGACTACATCGCCTGGCGGTTCCTGCAGTGGGCGAACGAGGTCGTCGCGAAGGCGACCGTCGAGTGACCGTCCCCGGCGGCCGGCCGGCCGGTCCCCTTCCTTTTTGCCCGGCCGGGGCGGACATTGTCCGCCGGTGAGCGCCTCCACCCGCGGTGAGCCGGTCCAGACCCGCGTCGAGACCTCGACGCGGGTGTTCGTGCGCCGGATGCGGCGCGCGATCCTCGCCAACAAGCGTCTGGTCGCCGTGATCCTGGTGGCCGGCGTGGTCGACGCGGTCTGCACCAAGGGCATCTACGTCCTGATCAAGCCGCTGATCGATTCGCTCACCGGCGACATGCCGCTGCGCCCGCCGGAGGGGCCGCCGCTGCCGCCGCCCGCGGAGATGGCCGAGCGACTCGACTACGAGATCGCCGGCCTGAGCGAGCGCCTGCAGCGCTGGCTCGGCATCGAGTTCGTCATCGACGGCAAGGACCTGAGCATCTTCGTCACCTGCGCGATCCTGTTGGTGACGATGAGCGTGATCGGCGCGCTCGCGCTCTACCAGGTGAGCGTCAAGACGCGCTACTTCGGCGCCAAGGTGGTCGTCGAGCTGCGCAATGAGGTCGCGGCGCACATCCTCCAGCTCCCGCTGCGCTACTTCGGCAAGCGGCGGATCGGCGAGCTGATCTCGAACGTGACCACCGACACCGCGGTGCTGCTGCGCACGTTCTCGCTGGCGCTCGACAACGCGGTGCTCGATCCGCTGATGGTCGCGATGAACATCGCGATCGTCGTCTGGGTCGTCCCCGAGCTGTGGTGGGTGGTGGTCCTGCTGATCCCGCTGATGGCGATCCCGATGCTGCGTCTCGGGCGCAAGGTGCGCAAGCGTTCGAGCCGCAGCCTCGCCGCGATGGGCGACGCCACCGAGTCGCTCAACCAGATGCTGACCGGGCTGCGCACGGTGCACGCCTACCAGCTCGAAGACCGGCGGCTGCAGGACTTCGCGGAGAGCAACGCGCGCTTCCTGCAGCGCACGACCGCGATGTTCCGCGCGCGCGCCGCGTCGCAGTCGCTGACCTTCTTCGGCTACCAGATCGGCTTCGCGGTCATGCTGGTCGCGCTCGGCTGGCTCGTGCTCGGCGGCAGCAAGAGTCCGGGCACCCTGGCCGTCCTCGCCGTCCCGCTGACCACGACCTACACGCACGTCAAGCGCATGGCGCGCGCGTGGAACACGCTGATGGAGTCGGTCGGCGCGTACGAGGGGATCGAGGCGCTGTTGCGCGAGCCGGTCGACGTCGACCGCGAGCGCGGCATCGTCCTGCCGCGGTTGCGCGGTGCGGTCGAGTTCGATCGGGTGAGCTTCAACTACGGCGACGAGGCCGTCGTGCGCGACCTGTCGTTCCGCGTCGAGCCGGGACAGATGGTCGCGCTGGTCGGGCCCTCGGGAGCGGGCAAGTCGACCACCCTCGACCTGCTGGCCCGCTTCCACGACCCGGTCCAGGGCCGGATCCTCGTCGACGGCGTCGACCTGCGCGCGCTCAAGCTGTCCGACTATCGCCGGCAGATCGCGATCGTCAGCCAGCAGCCGTTCCTGTTCAACACGACCATCTACGAGAACATCCTGCTCGGCCGGCCGGACGCGACGCGCGAGGAGGTGTTCGCGGCGGCGCGCGCGGCGCACATCCACGACTTCATCGTCTCGCTGCCGAACGGCTACGACACGCTGTGCGGCGAGCGCGGCGCGAACCTGAGCGGCGGGCAGACGCAGCGCATCACGATCGCGCGCGCGGTGCTGCGCGACCCGGCGATCCTGATCCTCGACGAGGCGACGTCCGCGCTGGACGCGGAGAGCGAGAAGGTGGTGCAGGAAGCGCTCGCCAACTTGATGCGCGGCCGCACGTCGTTCGTGATCGCGCACCGCCTGTCGACCATCCGGCTCGCCGACCAGATCCTGGTGCTCGACCAGGGCCGCCTGGTCGAAGCCGGCCGGCACGACGACCTGCAGCGCCGCGGCGGCCTGTACCACCGCCTGAGCCAGCTCCAGATCGGCGCCTGACGCGCCCGC
>DATGPD010000133.1:0-4666 GCA_035305285.1 Planctomycetota bacterium | reverse complement strand
CAGCACTTCGCCAAGGTGTCGCAGTGGCTCGCCGGCAGTCGCGTGCGCGTCGTGCTGCTGACCGCGGGCCTCGCGGCGGCGGAGCGTGCGGCGGCCGCGCGCGCGGTGGCCGACGGCACGGCGCAGCTCGTGTTCGGCACGCACGCCCTGCTCGGCGAACGCACGACCTTCCGCCGCCTCGGCCTCGTGGTGGTCGACGAGCAGCACCGCTTTGGCGTCGAGCAGCGGCGCGCGCTCCTGCGCAAGGGGCGGCACCCGCACCTGCTCGCGCTGACCGCGACGCCCATCCCGCGCACGCTCGCGCTCGCGTTGTTCGGCGACCTCGACGTCGCCGTCCTACGCCAGCGGCCGGGCGGCGCGCCGCCGGCACGCGCGGTGCTCACGCACCCGCGCCGCGCGAAGGCGCAGGTGTGGCGCGCGATCGCGCGGCGCGTGCGGCGCGGGCAGGGGGTGTACGTCGTCTGCCCGTCGATCGGCGAGGCGGGCGAGCCGACCGGCGCGATCGCGGTCCACGCCGCGCTCGCGCGCACCTTCGCCTGCGACCTCGTGCACGGCCGCATGCCGCCGGCGGCGCGGCAGGAGGCGATCGCGCGGTTCCGCGAGGGCGTGACGCGCGTGCTCGTCGGCACGACCGTGCTGGAGGTCGGCATCGACGTGCCTCACGCCACGCTGATGGTCGTCGTCGGCGCGGAGCGGTTCGGGCTCGCGACCCTGCACCAGCTCCGCGGAAGGGTCGGACGCGGCGCGCGGCGCGGGCTGTGCATCCTGGTCGGCCAGGCCAACGAGCGCACGCGCGCCCTGTGCCGGACGACCGACGGCTTCGCGCTCGCCGAGACCGACCTCGCGCTGCGCGGCAGCGGCGAGCTGCTCGGGCTGCGGCAGAGCGGCGCGGGCGAGCTGAGCGCGCTGCAGCCGCTCGCCGACCTGGAGCTGCTGCTGCGCGCGCGGCAGGCGGTCCAGGCGGCGATGCGCGCATCGGACGGACACGGGGTCGCGCCGCGCGCCGCCGGCGACGCCGGATGACGTTCCGCGCCGGGACCGGCCGAGCGCCGCGCCGCTCCGCGTGCGATGATCGGCGGCAGCGATGCAGGCGATCACCGTGGCGCAGGCGAGGGCGCTCGACCGCGAGGCGGTCGAGCGGTTCGGCATGCCGTCGATCCTGCTGATGGAGAACGCGGCGCGGGCGGTCGCCGACGAGGCGCGCTGCCTCGGCGACCGGTTCGTCATCCTGTGCGGCAGCGGCAACAACGGCGGCGACGGGCTCGCCGCGGCGCGCCACCTCGGCCGGCGCGCGCGGGTCCACCTGCTCGCCGAACCCGACCCCGAGCGCCACCCGGACGCGGCGCTGCAGCTCGCGATCCTGCGTGCCGCGGGCCACGAGGTGTTGCTCGGCGTCCCGCCCGATCCGATCGCCGACGGCAGCGCGGTGTGGATCGACGCGCTGTTCGGCACCGGGCTCGTGCGGCCGATCACCGGCGAGGCGCGCCGCTGGATCGAGCGCTTCAACGCGACGCCGGGCGCGCGGCTGGGAGTCGACATCCCGAGCGGGCTGCACGGCGATACCGGCGAAGTGCTCGGCATCGCGGCACGCTGCCATCGGACGGTGACGTTTGCCGCCCCCAAGGTCGGCATGCTGGTTCCTTCCGCGCGCGAGTACGTCGGCGAGCTGCTCGTCGCGCCGCTCGGCATCCCGGAGACGGGGACCCACTGAGCGTGGCGCCGGACGGCTGCAAGGCCCGCGGGCGCGCGCGCCGCGCAACGGACGCGCGGAGCGCCGCTCCGGCGGCGCGGCGCGCCACTCGCCTGGTGCGGGGCGGCGCGCGGCGCGGCAAACTCTCGCGCCGGACCGCGTCCCCTCGGTTCCTGGGTGCTGCCCGACCGGACCGATGAACGCCATGCACCCGCCCGACCGAGGCCTGCTCCACGACCCCGACGCCCCGCCGCGCCTCGCGGTGATGATGAGCGGCGGCGGCGCGCTCGCCGCCTACCAGGTCGGCGCGCTGTGCGCGCTGGCCGAGGCGGTCCCCGACCTGCGCATCTCGGTGCTGTGCGGCGTGTCGGCCGGTGCGATCAACGCGATCGCGCTCGGCTCGCAGCGCGGCGACTTCGCCACGCGCACCGCGGCCCTGGAGCAGGCATGGCTGGAGCTGACGCCCGAGCACGTGTTCCAGGTCGCGCCGCGGCGCGTCGCGTGGCGCGCGATCCGCTGGGTGGTGCGCCTCGGCAGCGGCGGGTTGTTCCGCGAGCACCCACGCAGCCTGCTCGGCACCGAGCCGCTCCGGCGTTTCCTCGAGGAACGCTTCGCCGACGACAACGGCCGGCTGGTCGGCGTCGCCGACAGCGTGGCGAGCGGCGAGCTGGACGCGGTCGCGATCACCGCGTCGAGCTACACGTCGGGCAAGTCGACGACGTGGGTCGAGACGCGCGAGGATGTCGCCTGGGACCGCGACGACCGGATCGGCCGGCGCGCGGCGCTCACCATCGACCACGTCATGGCGTCGGCCGCGCTGCCGCTGTTGTTCCCGGCGATCCGGGTCGGCGGCGAGTGGTGCGGCGATGGCGGCGTGCTGCTGACCGCGCCGCTCTCGCCCGCGGTCCACCTCGGCGCGGACCGCATCCTCGCGGTCACCACGCGCTACCGCGGCGCGCCGAACGAGCCGCCGGACGACGAGGGCTACCCGCCGCCCGCGCGCGTCGCCGGCCTGCTCCTGAACGCGCTGTTCCTCGACCAGTTCGACGCCGACGCGCTGCGCCTCGAGCGCATCAACCACCTGATCTCCTTCGTCCCGCCGCACGCGCGGCAGGGGCTGCGCAAGATCGACCTGCTCGTGCTGCGCCCGTCGATCGACCTGTCGCGCCTCGCGTCGGTGCACGAGATCGAGCTGCCGTGGACCCTGCGCTTCATGACCCGCGGCCTGGGCACGCAGCAGACCCGGCACGACGAGCTGCTCAGCCTGCTGATGTTCGAGCACAGTTACCTGCGCCAGCTCATCGCGCAGGGGCGGGCCGACGCGAACGCGCGCATCGACGAGCTGCGCGCGTTCGTCACCGGGCAGCCGCTGCGATCCGCCGTCGCGGAGTGACGGCGCTCCGCCCGTGGCGGACGAGGCGCGCACGGTCGGGCGTGAGGGATGAGGGTGCGTGCGGCGCACCCCGGGCGGCGCGGGCGGTCAGAAGCGCATCTGCAGGCCGAGCTGGTAGCCCGACAGGCGCAGGTCGGCGCGGTACTCCAGATCGCCCTCGTGGCCCTTCGCCGGCAGCTCGCTGTAGCGCCAGCCGGCGAACAGGCTGACGTCCTGACGGAGCACCTCGTAGCGGGCGAGTAGCTCGATGTCCTGCAGGCGGCCCTCGAAATCGCCGCCGAAGTCGACGCCGTCGTCGTACGCCCAGTCGAGCGTGACGCTGAGCGGGCCGCGGCTCGCGCGCAGCCGGGCGACGGCGTAGAGGACGCCATCGTCCTTGGCGGTGACGAGCTGGCCGTCCCCGGTGGTCACGCGCTTGGGGAAGAACTTCAGGTCGCGATGCGCGAGCTGCAGCCCGATCCCGAGCTGCACGCGGACCTCGCCGAACGTGTGCTCGAGGATCTGGGCGAGGTAGCGCGCGCGCCACTCGTCCATCTCGACCTCGGTGACGACCTCCTCTTCCGCTTCGAGCTCGCCGAAGGGCGTGTCCAGGATCCCCGGCGACGTGTCCTTCATCGTCAGCTTGAAGTAGTCGAGCTGGAAGCCGGAGAACCCGTCGCCGACCGAGATCCACCCGCCGACGTCGTCGTCGCGGTCGCCGACCCCGAACATGCTCAGCTCCATGCCCGGGTTCCGCTGGATGTTGCCGCCGGCGTCGAGGCTGTTCATCCGTGCGCGGCCGCGCAGCTCGTAGAGCGCGAGGTACGCGCCGGCGTCGACCTGCGGCCGGTCGAGCCCCGGCCACGAACTGCACGCCGGGGCGAGCACGACGGCGAGCGGGAGCGAGCACAGGAATGGCCGCATGCGAGGGGGGGATGATAGCGTTGTCGGCTTCTCCACCCACGCAGCTCATGCCCGCCAAGACCAAGGGACCCGTCGAACTCGAACCCTTCCTGCAGCGCGACTTCCTGGCCTTCGAGAAGCACCGCCAGCACGACGACGAGTACAACGCGCTCCGCCTGTCGATCCGGCGCAAGCTGAAGAAGATCGCCGACCGCGTGAAGCAGCTGGCCAAGGCCCAGGGGGTGGAACTCGCCGGCAAGGAGGGCCTGCACCACCCGTACACGTTCAACAGCTTCCGGGTGCGGGACCAGCGCGCGTACCTGTGCCGGTCTGACGCCGAGCGGAAGAAGCTGGCGGCGTTCTTCGGTGAGGCTCTCGGCAAGGACGCGGAGACCCACTACATCCAGACCGTGCTGGAGGTCAGCATCGACGATCAGGTGGTGGAGGCGGCCCTGCGGATCCACCCGCACGCCTGGTGGGACGGCGAGCACCTGAAGAAGAAGGTGGCGACGCCGGAAGGGCTGGCGGAGTGGGTCGCGATGCTGAACGCCCTGCCGAAGGGGTTCGGGATGCGCCTGCACGACTGGAAGAACGTGCACTGGGCCGGCTCGGCCAAGGCCGGCGACGTGAAGGACACGTTCGGCTTCTACGTGCCGGGCGAGCACTGGCTGCACGTGGTGCGCGAGCTTCCGAAGGAGGAC
>DATGPD010000132.1:0-7173 GCA_035305285.1 Planctomycetota bacterium | reverse complement strand
GGCGAGCACCTCGTTGTTGAAGTCGAGCGCGATCTTGCCGTCCTTGACGAACTCCCCGAGCAGCGCGGCGACGTTGCGCGCGAACATGCGGCTCGCGTCGGAGGCGACCTGCGCCGCGAGGTTGCTCTCGCCGAGGATCTTGACGCCGTTCTCGGTCGTGACGGTCTCGCCCGGGCGGCTGCCCTCGACGTTTCCGCCCATCGCCGCGGCGAGGTCGACGATGACCGAGCCGCGCCTCATCGCCGCGACCATGTCGCGCGTGACCAGCACCGGCGCCTTGCGGCCGGGGATCGCCGCGGTCGTGATCACCACGTCGGCCGCGGCGACGTGCGCGGCGAGGATCTCGCGCTGCTTGCGCTGGTACTCGGCCGAGGTCTCCCGAGCGTAGCCGCCGGCGCCCTCCGCCTCGGGCGGCGTGCCGGTGTCGACGAACTTCGCGCCGAGGCTCTCGACCTGCTCCTTGACCGCGGGTCGGATGTCGTTCGCCTCGACCTGCGCGCCCAGGCGCCGGGCGGTCGCGATCGCTTGCAGCCCGGCGACGCCGGCGCCGAGCACGAACACCTTGGCGGGGGCGATCGTGCCGGCCGCGGTCATGAGCAGCGGGAAGAACTTGGGCAGCGCCACGGCCGCGAGCAGGACGGCCTGGTAGCCGGCGGCGGTCGCCTGGCTGCTCAGGATGTCCATCTTCTGGGCGCGCGTGATGCGTGGCACGAGGTCGAGGGCGATGGTGGTCACCTGCTTCTCCGCCAGCGCGGCGACGAGCGGCAGGCGCAGCATGGGCTGCAGGCTCGACACCAGGATCGCGCCGGCGCGCAGCGCGTCGACCTCGGCGGTGCCTTCGCGCGGCGGCAGGACGCGCAGGACGAGGTCGGCGTTGCCGAGCGCGTCGAAGCCGACGACCTGCGCGCCGGCGTCAGCGTATTCCTGATCGAGGAAGCCGGCGGCGAGGCCGGCCCCCTGCTCGACGCAGACCTCGATGCCTGACTTGGCGAGCGCCTTGACCGTCTCGGGAACGGCAGCGACGCGCGTTTCGCCGGGCTCGGTCTCCTTGGCCACGAATGCGACAACCATCGGGTGACTCGGTGGGACGTGCCGCGCGCGGGCGGAGCGGGCGGAGCCGGGAAGGAAACCGGCAAGCCGCGCTCGGCGCCACTGTGGATCCGCGCGCGCGGGCGGATTTTGCCGCCGCGGGTCGAGCCGCCGCGCGTGACAGGGGAGCGCGCGCCCCGTACACCTGGACCACGATGGCCGGACCGTTCGTGTCGCGCCTCCGCGAGAAGCTCGCCGCCGGTCATGCTCCGGTGTGCGTCGGCATCGACCCGCGGCTCGAAGACTTGCCGCGCCGGCTGCTCCCGGATGCGGCGCCGCCGGCCCGCATCGCGGCGTTCTGCCGCGAGGTGCTTCCGGTCCTCGCACCGGTCGTGCCCGCGGTGAAGCCGAACGTCGCGTTCTTCGAGCGGTGGGGGTCGGCGGGCTTCGCGGTCTACGAGGAGGTGTGCCGCCGGGCGCGCGCGCTCGGCCTCCTGGTCATCGGCGACGTCAAGCGCGGCGACATCGGCTCGACGGCCGAGGCCTACGCCGCCCTGCACCTCGACCTCGCCGACGCGGTCACCCTGCACCCGTTGCTCGGCCGCGACGCCGTCGCGCCGTTCCTCGCGCGCTGCGAACGCGACGGCAGCGCCGTATTCGTGCTCGTCCGGACGAGCAACGCGTCGGCTGCCGAGCTTCAAGGCCTGCGCCTGGAGGGCGGCGGCGACGTGTCGGATGCGGTCGCGCGGGCGGTCGACGCGTGGGGCGCGGGCCTCGGCCCGCCCGACGACTACGGCCCGGTCGGGGCGGTGGTGGGTGCGACCTGGCCCGACGACCTCGCCCGCCTGCGCGCCGCGATGCCGCGCGCGCTCCTGCTCTTGCCCGGAGTGGGCGCCCAGGGCGCGTCGATCGAGGACACCCTGCCGGCGTTCGATGCCGCGGGCTTCGGGGCGCTGGTCAACCAGAGTCGCGGCGTGCTCCGCGCATTCGCCGCGGACGACGACGCCTGGCTCGACGCGATCGCCCGCGCCGCGCGCGACTTCAGCGCGCAGATGACGCGGGCGCTCGCGGCTCGTGCGGCGGCCGGCGGCAGCCGGGGAGCAGGCGGGTGAAGGGCAAGTTGCGCCACCTCTCGTTCCGCCGGCTCGGCACCGCCGACGTGCACATGCGCTACCTGGAGGAGGATCCGGACCTCGTGCCGTACCTCGGACGGCGCGCGCGCGACGTGCACGAGCTGCTCGCGCAGGCGCCGATCGCCGCACCGCGGGTGCTCGGTCCCGCCGACCTCGGCCGCGCTCTGCTCGGCTACGCCGAGCGGCACGGCGCGCCGGCCGCCGCGCTGGAGCGCGCGCAGGCTTTGGCGGAGGGCCAGCAGGCGGTGATGGTCGTCACCGGGCAGCAGCCCGGGCTGCTCGGTGGTCCGCTCTACACCCTGCACAAGGCGGCGACCGCGGTGCGCCTGGCACGCGAGCTGGAGGCGGCCGGCGGCGGGCTGCGCGTCGTGCCGCTGTTCTGGAACCACACCGACGACCACGACTTCGACGAGGTCAACCGCGCGTTCGTGGTCAACCAGCAGCAGGAGCTGCAGCGGTTGCGCCTCGACCTGCCGCACGCCGGGGAGGCGATCCGGCACGTCGCGGTGGGGCACGCGATGGAGGCGCTGCTCGCGCAGGCGGGCGAGCTGCTTCCGGAAACCGAGTTCCGCGAGTGGGCGTTCGACCTGTTCCGCCCGCGCGATCCGAACGAAGGCCTCGGCGCCGCGATGGCGCGCGTCCTGTTCGCGTTGTTCGGCAACGACGGACTCCTGGTCATCGAGCCGCGCGACCTGCCGCCGCCCGCGTTCACCGTCCTGGAGAAGTGGTGGCGCCAGGGGGAGAAGGTGCGCGCGAGCCAGCGCAGCACCACCGAGCACCTGACCGCGCTCGGCCTCGACGTCGGAGTCGACCCCGGCGCGACGCTGATGTTCCAGCTCAAGGGACCGCGCCGCGTCCCGCTGTCCGAAGGCGACGCGCTGCCGCACAGCGTGACCGACCTCAGCCCGGGCGCGCTCCTGCGGCCGCTGTGGCAGGACGCGTGCCTGCCGACCATCGCGTTCGTCGTCGGTCCCGGGGAGCTGACCTACCTCTCGCTCGCCGGCCCGCTGTACCGCCTGCTCGGCGTGCCGCGCCCGGCGTTCGTGCCGCGCGCCTCGCTGACTCTCGTCGAGCCGTCGCTCGCCAAGCTGCTCGCGAAGTTCGGCTGGGACCTCCCCGACCTCGCGGAAGGGCCCGAGGCGCTCGTGCAGAAGCGGTTCGCCGGCGACCAGGCGACGGTGCTGGAGCGCGACCTGCGCGTGCTCGCCGACTACGTCGAGCGCGCACTCGGCGACATCGTCGCGCGCGCGCAGGGCTCGTCGCATCCGCACGAGTTGGGGCTCGCGAGCAGCATCGACAAGCTGCGCAGCAAGACGGTCGCCGACCTGACCAAGGTCGCCGACAAGCTGCAGAGTTCGCGTGCCGACCAGCAGGGCTCCGGCGCACGCCAGATCCGCCGGCTGTGCGCGACCCTGCGCCCGCGCGGCCGGCTGCAGGAGCGCGTCCTCGTCGCGCTGCCCGTGCTCGTGTCGCACGGTCCGAAGCTCGGCTCGCTCCTGGTCGACGCCGCCGACCCGTTCTGCACCGAGCACGGAGTGCTGGAGCTATGACCGGCGCGACCGACGTCCTGGTGCTCGCGCCGCACCCCGACGACGCCGAGATCGCGTGCGGCGGGACGATCCTGCAGCTCACCCGTGCCGGCCGGCGCGTGGTGGTCGTCGACTTCACGCGCGGCGAGAAGGGTTCGCGCGGTGACGCCGCCACCCGCGCGCGCGAGGCGGAGGCGGCCGCGCAGGTGCTGGGCCTCGCCGCGCGTGAGAACCTCGGCCTGCCCGATACCGAGCTGCGCGACGACGACGCGGCCCTGCGCGCCGTGCTCGGCGCGATCCGCCGCCATCGCCCTGCCCTGCTCCTCGCGCCGCACGGCGCCGACCCGCACCCCGACCACGCCGCGGCGCACGCGATCAGCCGCCGCGCCTGGTTCCATGCCGGCCTGCGCCACGTGCTGCCCGACTGCGGCCCGGCCTTCCGTCCCGAGCGTGTCCTCTGGTACCCGGGCAACGAGCTAGTGGCGCCGTCGGTCGTCGTCGACATCGGCAGCGTCGTCGCCGACAAGATGCGCGCGATCGCGTGCTACGCCAGCCAGGTGGAAGGCTCCGAGCGCGCGCACTTCGTGCACAAGCTCGACCCGATCGAGCGCGTCGAGCTGCGCGACCGCTACTACGGCTCGCGCGCCGGCGTGCGCGTCGGCGAAGCGTTCGTCGCCGACGGCGGCGTGCGGCTCGCCTCGGCGACCGCACTGGTCGACGGGCCGCTCGCCTGAGGCGTGGCGCGGCGCGCGTTCACCCGCGCCGCGCCGGCGGCGTCACTTGGGTGCCCTGGCTTCTTCCTTCTCGTTGCCCTTGCCGGCGCTCGCGCCCTGCGCGTCCTTCGCGTCCGAGCGCAGCTGCATCTTCACGGGCGCGGTGAGGACGTGCCCGCCCCAGGCGATCTTCAGCTCGAGCGAGTCCGTCTGCTGGCCGTCGATCGTGATCGTCAGCTTCTCGACCGTCTGGCTGCCCTTGCTGTGCTCCAGCGGGCAGGTGTGGTCCGGCTTCCACTGCACGGCGTTCGCGGGGCTCCACCCCTGGGCGTCGGCGTTCTTGGCGTCGAGCACGAGGAGGTGGAACTTGCCCTCGTCGTCGACCTTGATGCCGAGGTAGTAGGCGCCGGCCGGCACCGTGGCGCCGCCGATGTCGAGGGCGACCGACGTGTTCAGGGTCGTCCAGAAGTTCTTGCCCAGGCGGAAGCTCCTCCCCTTCGCCTGATCGACCATCCCGTCGTACTCGGGCTTCCACGCCGGGGTGCTGTACTGGATGCAGGTCGAGGCGAGGAGCTTGAAGCCGCCCTGGGGGTCCTGCTCGAACGCCATCGTCGTCGCGGCCTTGCGTTCGTTGTCGATGCCGCCGAACACGCGGGCCTGCGCGACGGCGAGGGTGGAGAGGACGAGGGAGGCGATGGCGATTCGGATCACGGTGCTTCTGGAGTTGGATGACAGGCGGAAAGAAGGGCGCCCGCCCGCGCGGACGCTCTACGCGCGCGGGAGGCCGGTCGGCCGAAGGGCCTCGGCGACGACGCGCGAAGACCGCCAACGTACGCCCCCCGTCGCCCCGGCGCCAACTGGATCGTAGGGACGGCGCCGGCATTGCCGTAGAGTGCGCGGCCGGCGGTCGACGCGCGCGCGGAAGACCGCCCGGAGGCGCGGCGCCGCGACCTACAGGGCGGCGCGCCGGCGCGCGAGCGGTGCTGTAGGAAGGGCGGTCGACATGCTGAAGATTGCGGTCATCAATCAGAAGGGCGGGGTCGGGAAGACGACGACGACCGCCAACCTCGGTGCGGCGCTCGCCTGCAAGGGCAAACGAGTCCTGCTCATCGACATGGACCCGCAGGCCAACCTCACGCTGCACGTGGATCGGCGGCCCGACCTCGAGGCGAAGACGATGACCAACGTGCTGGTCGACGACGCGCCGCTCCGGGAAGTGGTCGTCCCGACGTCGGTCGCCGGGCTCGACATCGCGCCCGCCGACACGAGCCTCGCCGGCGTCGAGCAGGTGCTGGCCAACCGGATCGGACGCGAGACCATCCTGCGCGAGGCGTTCCTCGTGCTGCAGGAATCGGACGCGACCTACGACTTCGTGCTGCTCGACTGCCCGCCGTCGCTCGGCGTGCTGTCGGCGAACGCGCTGGTCGCGGCCGATCGCGTGCTCGTCCCGGTGCAGACCGAATACTTCGCCCTGCAGGGCATGGCCAAGCTGTTCGAGGTGATCGAACTCGTGAAGAAGCGGCTCAACCCCGAACTCGCGATCGCCGCGATCCTGCCCTGCATGGTCGACCTGCGCACCAACCTCACCGCGGAGGTGCTCGCCGAGATCGAACGGCACTTCGGCCGCTTCCTGGCCAGGTCGTTCATCCGCTCGAACGTCAAGCTCGCCGAGGCGCCGAGCTTCGGGCGCACGATCTTCGAGCACGCGCCCGACAGCAACGGCGCGCAGGACTACCTCGCCTTCGCGGCGGAGCTGCTCGGCGAGGACGCGAGCGCCGCGGCATCGGCGGAGCACGAACGGACCGCGACGCCGCCCGCGACGCCGGCGCCGGCCGAACGCGCGGCGACGGCAGACTCCTGACGGATCGACGCACGCGCGCGCAGCGCGTGCACCCGTCCCCGTCATCAGCGCACCCACGCACGGCCCGGACGAGGCAGCGTGCGGCGCGGCTACACTCGCCGCATGCACTTGCGCATCGGCATCGTCTGCTACCCGACGGTCGGCGGCAGCGGTGTGGTCGCCACCGAGATGGCGACGTACCTCGCCAGCCTCGGGCACGACGTGCACGTCGTGAGCTACGGGCGACCGCTGCGCCTGCGCGGCCGCATCCCGGGGCTTCGCTACCACGCGGTCGAAGTCTCGGCCTACCCGCTGTTCCGCTTCCCGCCCTACGACCTCGCGCTCGCGACGCGCATGCTCGAGGTGCACGAGGAAGCCCGGCTCGACCTGTTCCACGTCCACTACGCGATCCCGCACGCGATCAGCGCGTTCCTCGCGCGCTCGATGAGCCACGAGCCGCTGCGCTTCGTGACCACGCTGCACGGCACCGACATCACCGTAGTCGGCGCCGACCGCGCCTACGCGCGGCCGACCCGCTTCGCCCTGGAGCAGTCGAACGCGCTGACCGCGGTCAGCCGCTACCTCGCGGAGGAGACGACACTGATGTTCGGCGTGCGCCGTCCCGTGCACGTCGTGCCGAACTTCGTCGACGTCGACCGCTACAAGCCGGGGACCAAGGGCCGCTACTACGACCGCGCCGACGAAGAGCGGGTCATCGTACACGTGTCCAACTTCCGTCCGGTGAAGCGCGTGGCCGACGTGGTGCGCACGTTCGCCGAGATCCGGAAACGGGTGCCGGCGCGCCTGGTGCTGGCCGGCGAGGGGCCGGATCTGGAGCATGCCATGGCGGTCGCCGCGGACCTCGGCTGCCGCGACCGCGTCGAGCACGTCGGGAACGTCACCGACATCCCGGCGCTGCTCGCCGACGC
>DATGPD010000131.1:0-7806 GCA_035305285.1 Planctomycetota bacterium | reverse complement strand
AGTACCTCACCGACCGCATCCTCGGCGGCACGATGCCCTGGCTCGACGTGATGGCGCAGGTCACAGGCCCGGTGGTCGGCCGTCTGCACCGCGCGTTCGTCGAGGACTGGTGCCACGCGACCGAGGAGGACCTCAGCGAGGCGCGCTACTTCCCACGCGTGCCGCCGGCGGGGCAGGACCGGGTCGGCGTGGTCGACACGGGGCCCGACGCCCCGAGCAACCGTCTGGGGCTCGTGCTCCTGCAGTTGATCGCCGCGGCGCGCCAGCGGCTCGACATCTGCACGCCCTACCTGATCCCCTCGCCCACGGTGCTCGCCGCGCTCGAGCTGGCCGTCCGGCGTGGCGTGCGCGTGCGCCTGCACACGAACGGCCGGCCGGTGGAGAACTGGCTCCTGTACCGCGCGCAGCGCAGCTACTACGCCGAACTGCTCGCTGCCGGCGTCGAGCTCTGGGAGAGCCGGCACGCCTACAACCACAGCAAGATGATCCTGGTCGACCGGCGCTACCTCGGCATCGGCAGCCCGAACCTCGACCGGCGGAGCGCGGAACTCAACTTCGAGATCGCGATCGTCGCGACCCGCTCGCGCGCGATGCGCGACGCGTCCGATCTGTTCGAGCGCCGCCTGCGCACCGCCGAGCGCGTCACCGCGGCGCCGTCGCGCAGCTTGCTCGACGGCTTGTGCCGGCTCGCGAGCCCGCTGCTGTGAGACCCGCGGCGGTCAGAAGCCCTGCAGCGATCCGCCCCAGGAGCGCAGGCCGCGGTCCAGCTCGCGCTCGCGCGGCTCGATGAATCCGCCGAGGGTCGGCTCGAAGCGGATGAAGAACGAGGTCTCGTCGCGCAGGTTGTCGTAGACGATCCCGATCCGCGCGGTCCAGTCCAGGTCGTGCCGTGCCAGCGAGGCGAAGTAGTTGAGCGTGTCGTCGCGGTCGAGGTCGTAGCTGGTCCCGGCGACCGCTTCCCAGCGGTGCCACAAGGTGGTGTTGATCGCGCCGAGCAGGACGCCGTCGCGGGTGCGGTCCTCGCGGTACTCGACCATCCAGTGCACGCCGGCCAACGGGCCGAAGTGCGTGCCGACGTTGAATGTGCGGTTCTCGTGGCGCGGCGCGTCGTACTCGCCCTCGACGAACAACCGCCAGTTCGGCACCGGCCAGTCGAGGCCCGGGCGCAGGATCAGCTCGTACTCGGTCAGGCCGAGCAGCTCGCCGTCGTTGTCGCGGTCGCGGATCGGCTTGAAGTTCTGCGCGAGGTCGAGCCAAATCGGTTCCTCGATCTCCGCGGTGCCGTCGCCGCCCTGCACGCTGGTCAGCACCCGGTTGAGCAGGCCGACACGCACGGTGACGTCCTCGTCGAGCGCGTCGACCGCGTCGAACTGGAATACGTCGGCCGGGTCGCGGCCGACCGCGGCGCGGTGCAAGAACGCCACCTCGGGGTGGACCACGTGCCGCACCGCGCGCCCGCCTTCCGTCGCCGGCCGCCACGTGCGCGACAGGCGTGTGCCGGCGCGCACGCCGCCGCCCCAGCTCCAGCGCGCGACGTCGTCGCCGTCGGGGCTGTCGTCGTACCAGGTCACCCGGCCGAACAGGAACGGGCGCACGTGGAGGGGGCCGACGAGGAACGGCGCGGCCAGTTCGACCTCGTGGTCGAAGCGCAGCGCCTCCTCGTCGGCCGGCGACGGCGCCAGGCGGTCGTAGTCGAAGCGCAGCACGCCGGCGCTCGCCGAGGTGGTGAGCAGGAGCGGCACGCCGTTGGCGATCTCGAACAGCGGCTCGGAGAACAGGTCGAAGGTGCCGAGCGGTCGCTCCTCCAGGAAGCGCGGCGCGAGTGTGCGGTCGTCGCGGTACGCGATCCCGTCCAGCTCGAACCGGCCGGAAACCGTCGCGATCCAGTTGTCCCGCGCGTGGCGCAGGAACGCGCGGGTCTCCGGCAGCTCGGTCTCCATCCACTCGCTCTGGAAGAACTCGGGGTAGACCGCCGGATCGCTGGCGGTGAACAGCTCGAGGTCGAGCGCGGTGTGTTCGCCGAGGAACACGCGGTTCTCGCTGCGCAGCAGGCGGCGGTCGCGCTCGGTGATGAAGCCGCCGTCGAGGTCGACCTGGATCGGGCCGCGGTTGCGCCCCTGGTCGTCGAGCACGAACGCGCGCGTGCGGCCGCGGTACAGCGTGCCGCCGCGGTAGGCGAGTTCGCCTTCGAGCGGCACGCCGCGATCCTGGTTGAAGCCGATCGCGGCGCGCCACTGGCCGCGGAACTCCTCGGCGGCGTCGCCGGTGAGCGCCTCGTGCAGCGCGCCGCCGGTCCGGTTCCAGGTGCCGCCGAGGCGGACCTCGGTGCGGAAGCCCTCTTCGCTGCCGTAGCCGCCCGAGATGCCCTTCAGCGGGATCGGCGGCTCCTGGCTGGTGAAGAAGTCGATGTCGGGTAACGCGGTGATCTCGACGCCGTGCACGAGGAGGCGGTTGTCGCGCCCGCGCACCTCCAGCTCGTCGCCGCGCTCGATCACCTCGACCTCGCCGGCGACGAACTCGAAGTGCGGTTCGCCCGCGATCGAGGTGGTCACCGACACGTCGCGCCCGGTGATCCGCGGGCCCTGGCGGACGAGGCGTTCGCCGCGCAGCGTGACCATGCGCGTCTGGCCGGTTTCCGGGTCGCGGCTCGGCAGGCGCAGCACCGCACCGCGGACCACCATGCGGTCGTCGAGCGCGGAGAGGTAGAGCGAGTCGGCCTGCAACACCTCGACGCCGTCGTGCAGGACGGTGACCCCGCCCTCGAGGAACATCGAGCGCACGATGCCGAGGAACGCCTCGCGTCCGCTCGGCGCGCGCACGTCCGCGCGCGGCGGCGGGCGGTGCGCCGCGGCCGCGAGGAACGCGCCGAGGCGACGTTCCAGCTCGGCCTGGTCGGCGACCCGGCGCGGGTCGGGAGCCGGCACCGTGCGGCGCGGATACGGCCCGTCGTCGCGCTGCATCGCGGTGCGCGCCGCGTCGACGTCGTGCTCCAGCACGCCGCTTCCGGCGAAGATCTCGGTGCCGCCGCGGCGCAGTTTCACCCCGCGCAGGAACGTCCAGGTCGCGACGTCGCCCGCGCCCGGCCCGGAGGGCAGGCCGCTGGTCTCCATGTAACCGACGTCGACGTGCCAGCCGGACGGCTCGAGGAGTGCCTTCTGCCCGTCACCCTGACCGGGAAGGGCGGCGGCCAGCGCGGCCGCCACCGCTGCGATGCATGCCCTCCGCCTCCGACCGCCGACCGCCCCCCTCCGGCTCATCGCACCTCCCGCGCCGTCTGCGCGTCGCCATACCACACCCGGACCGCGTAGGTCGTGTAATCCAGTTCGACGTGGTGCCCGGTCATCCGGGCGCCGTCGACCTCCGCGAACGCGACGCCGCGCCGGCCGCCGTTCAGTTCGGCGACCTGGTGGCGCAGGTCGAGGCGCAGCGCGTGCGCGCCACCGGTGACCCGCGGCGAGCTGAACCGCACGTCGCCGGTCGCGACGACGTCGGTGACCGCGCCGGCGGCGTCGCGCGCCATCGTCAGGCCATCGGCCAACACGGTCAGCGACGGCGGCGACCCTTCCGCCTCGTCGCCGAGTACGCGGACTGGACCGAGGAACGCGACCTGGCGCGCCTCGACGGCGACGGAACCGCGGCAGTAGACGGTCAGCTCGCGCACGGCGAGGCCGTCGCCGTCCCCGCGCTGCCGCGGCGCGGCGTTGAGGCGCACGGAAGCCTCCCCGCTCCGCCCGGGCAGCAGCTTCGCGCGCAGCTCGCCGCCTTCCTGCGCGAGCGCGATCCGGCGTCCGCGCCCGTGCACGATCTGCTCGGGCCCGGCGACGCGCACGGTGGCCGGCTCGCCGACCAGCAGGCCGCGGCCGCCGCCCTCGGCCAGGGTCAACCACAGCTCATCGCCTTCGCCGTCGTGCCGCGCGGCGGAGTCCGCGGGATCCTCGCTGGTGAACCGCGCGGCGCCGCGCACGTGCACGACCCGCGTGCGCCAGTCGGCCGCGAACACGACGCGCGCCGGCGCCGGCAGGAAGCTTGCGTGCCAGCGCAGCGGCGCGGCCGGGGCGAGCCCGGGCAGCACCTCGACCAGGTCGCCGTCCAGGTCGATCGCGAGCGGCGGGCCGTCGCGCCGCGCGAGGCTCGCGCGCATCCCGGCGCCGCCGCGGGCGCGCACGGTGCCGGCGTCGCCTTCCGCGGTCAGCTCGACCACGTCGCCGAACGTCTCGCCGCGGTCGCCGGCGCGGACGCGCGCCGGCGCCCCGTGGAGGAAGAAGCGGCGACCGTCGTCGCTCTCGATGCGCGTCGCCTCGCCGACTGCCTCGCCTTCGCGCAGCGAGCCTTCGAGCAGGCAGCGCGCACCGGTCGCCACGATCCGGCTGACCCGCTCGCCGTCGAGCCGCGCGGTGAGTTCGCCGATGCCGCGCAGCGTCCCCTGCGGCACGGTGACCACGCCGTCCTCGCTCGGGCTGCGCAGCGTCACCGCGGCGGTCGCGCCCGTCGCCTCCGTCGTCTGGTGCAGCTCACAGCGGCCGTGCCCCTCGATCGCGAGCGTGCCGCCGCGGCGCACCGCGAAGCGGCTCGGCTGCCCGGCGTGCAGGCCGAGCACCACCTGACGCGCGCCGGCCGATTCGTGCAGGACGAGCCCGTCCTCGCTTTCGAGCGTGCCGCCGTCGCCGGGCAGCGTCGCCCGGACGCTGCCGTCGGCGCGCAGCGACGCGGCGCTGCCGGTGCCGCGCACGAGGAGCATCCCGCGGCTCGCGGCCAGCGCCACCGGCCCGCCGTCGGCCGCAGCGTCGACCGTCGACGACCCGGCGCAGCTGAGGATGCGGTCGAAGCGCGGGCCGAGCGCGCCGCGTGGGAAGCCGAGCGGCCCGATCCACGGGTGCAGCACGTCGGCGATCGGCACGAGGTGGATGCGCTGCTCGCTGCGCAGCAGCGAGCGCCGGCCGTCGGTCTCGATCGTCGCGAACGGCGACCCCGACGCGGTGAGGCGCGCGATCCCGCCGCCCGCGTCGGCGACGACGTCGATGCGCCGGCACTCGAGCCGGGCCTCGCGCGCATCCAAGAGCGCCGGCGCGCCGTGCAGCACGAGCCAGTGCCAGAGCGCGCCGGCGTCGCCGTCCGCGCTTCGTGTGCGGCGCAGGCCCGCGCGCAACTCGTCGCCGCGCGCGCGCACGCCGCCGCCGCTCTGCGCGAGATCGACGGTCACGCCGTCGCGCAGCACGAGCAGGCCGCTGCCGTCGGGCTGCTCGGTGAACGCGAGCGTGCCGCGCGCCGCGATTGCCGTGCGCCCGTCGTCGCTGTGCAGGCGCGGCTCGGCGAGCACGCGCACCTCGACCGGCCCGTCCGCCTCGCCGCCGGGCACGGTCGCGAGCAGGCCCTTCCCCGTGACCATCGCCGGCTGGTCGCCCTCGATGCGCAGGGTGAAGGGTTCGTCCGGCGCGGTGCGCAGCACCGAGCCCTTTTCCGTGGTGCGCAGGCGGGCGCGCGCGACCGCGAGCGACATCGGCGTGCCGCCCGCGCCGGGCAGCGTGCCGAAGGTCGCGTCGGTGAACTCCATCTCGCGATCCTCGTGGATCGTGGGCCGGCCGCGCGCGTCGCGCTCGATCTCGACGAGCACCGACTTCGCGCGCAGCATGCCGGAGCGCTCGGCGGACGGCTCGGCCGGCGGCGCGCCGCGCACGAGGCGATAGAGCGTGACGGTGACGTCGCTCAGCTCCATCAGGTTGTCGGCCTCGGGCCGCGCGCGCGAGTCGCGCGCGTGCAGGGAGTACTTGGGCAGCAGGAGGCGGGTGCCGTCCGCCAGCGCGATCTCGCGGGTCGGCTCCACCGCGAACTCGCCCTCGATCGAGAAGGTGAGCGTCGGTCCGTCGGCCTGCGGGCGCACGTCGATCCCGCCGCGCTGCGGTTCGCGCGCGGGCGCGGCCTCCGCGCTGCGCGCCGCGGAGAACGCGGCGTCGCCGCGTGCCCACCACAGGGCGGCGAACCCCAGGGCGAGCAGCGCGACGAACAGCAGCAGGCGACGGATCACGCTCGGCCCCCGCCCTGGACCAGCGACTCCCATTGCCGGCGGGCGCGGAGCAGCAGCTCGACGACCTCGCGCAGGGCGCCGAACCCCCCGGGCGCCGAGGTGACGTAGTGCGCCGCGGCGCGCACCTCCTCGCGTCCGTTGGGAACGCTGACCGCGAAGCCGACGCGACGCATCACCGGCAGGTCGAGCAGGTCGTCGCCGACGTAGGCGACCGCCTCGGCGGGCAGCCCGCGCCGGCGCAGGATGTCTTCGACCACCGCGAGCTTGTCGGCGCAGCGCAGCCACACCTCGTGCACGCCCAGCTCGCGCGCCCGCTCTTCGACGATCTTGCTGCCGCGGCCCGAGACGAACCCGGACAGGCCGCCGCAGCGGTGCCAGTAGACCAGCCCGGCACCGTCGTGCACGTGGAAGGTCTTCAGCTCGCGGCCTTCGCCGTCGAAGTGGATCCGCCCGTCGGTCAGCACGCCGTCGACATCGGTGATCAGCATGCGGATCGCGCCGAGGTCGGCACAGGGTCGGCCGTGCGCTGCCATCGGTCAGCCGATGCGCAAGTGGAGCAGGTCCTGCACGTCGAGCAGACCGCACAGGATGCCGTCCGCGTCGACGACCGGGAGCTGGTCGATGTGCGCCTGGTGCAGGAAGGCGAGCGCTTCGGTCGCGTAGCAGTCGGTCCCGATCGAGCGCGGGTTGCGCGTCATCACGTCCTCGATCGGGATCGAGCGCACCGACTCGCGCCCGCTGTCGAGCAGCCGGCGCAGGTCGCCGTCGGTGAAGAACCCGACCAGGCGGCCGTCGCCGTCGACGATGCTCGTCGCGCCCGGTCGGCCCGGCGTCTTGGTCATCACGTGCACGGCGTGCAGCACGGTGACGTCCGGACCCAGGCGCAGGACTGGGTTGCGTTCGCCGACGCGCATCAGCTCGCCGACCTTCATCAGGCGCCGGCCGAGGTCGCCGCCGGGATGGAACCGCGCGAAGTCCGCCGGACCGAAGTTGCGCCCTTCCTGCACGACCAGGGCGAGGGCGTCGCCGAGCGCCAGCATCGCGGTCGTCGACGCCGACGGCGCGAGCTTGAACGAGCCGGCCTCGGCGATCTCGCCGGTCTCCAGCACCATGTGCGCGTGCCGGCCGAGACTCGACGAGCGGCTCTGCGTCATCGCGACGATCGGCACGCCGACCGCCTTGACCGGGCCGAGCAGGCGCAGGACTTCTTCGGTCTCGCCCGACTTGGACAGGGCGAGCAGCAGGTCGCCCTCGACCACCCGCCCGAGGTCGCCGTGGATGGCCTCGGCGGGGTGCAGGAAAATGGACGGGGTTCCGGTCGAGGCGAGGGTCACCGAGATCTTCTCCGCGACCTTGCCCGCCTTGCCCATGCCCGCGGTCACGACGCGCCCGCGCAGGGCGAGGATGGCGTCGACGACGCGCAGGAAGTCCTCGTCGAGGTGCTCCGCGACGCTGCGCACGGCGGCGGCCTCCTGGTCGAGGATTTCGCGGGCGCGCACGAGGCGTGGGTCCATGTGCCGGCAGATTAGAGCGGGCGCGCGCCCGGGTCCCGGATTTGCTCGCGGTTGCTGCCGCCCGCCGCACGGACCGGCGGTCGCCCCGACCGAGCCTGTTGCCGGGACACCGCCGCTGCGCCGTATCGCTTTCCACCGCGCCGGGCTAAGCTGCGTGCGATGACGTTCCGGGTCGACCTCCCCGTCTACTCGGGTCCGATGGACCTGCTCCTGCACCTCATCAAGGAGCGCGAGGTCGATGTCCACGACATCCCGATCGCCCTGATCCTG
>DATGPD010000130.1:0-3421 GCA_035305285.1 Planctomycetota bacterium | reverse complement strand
TGCACCCGCGCGATCTGGTCGGCGCGCTGGCCTACGACCACACGGGCCGGGACCAATGGCTCTTCCCGCTCACGCCGGCCGGGGAGTACGAGCGCCTGGCGCTGAAGGTCAACGCCGCGCAGATCGGCGACATGCCGGGCTTCGGGGCGACGATGCGGATGGCCCTGGACGCGCTGCAGCAGACCGACGCGGCGCTGAAGCACGTGATCATCATCTCGGACGGCGATCCGCAGCCGCCGCCGCCCGCGCTGCTCGCGAGCTACCAGGCGGCGAAGGTGACCGTGTCGACGGTGACCGTCTTCCCGCACGGCAATGTGGACTCGCAGGTGATGCGGGAGATCGCCGCAGCGACCTCGGGCCGGCACTACCGGCCCGACAACGCCAACGAGCTGCCGGCGATCTTCGTGAAGGAGGCCAAGACCGCGCGCACGCCGGCGATCCTCGAACGCACGTTCGTTCCGTCGGTCCTGCTCCCCGCGCCGGTGCTCGCCGGCATCGACGCGGTCCCGCCGCTGCACGGCATGGTGCTCACGCGGCCGAAGGGGCGCGCGCTGACCGTGCTCGAGGGGCCGGACGAGGAGATCGCCGACCCGGTGCTCGCGCAGTGGCGCTACGGCGTCGGCGCCGCCGCCGCGTTCACGTCCGACCTCGGCGGGCGGTGGGGTCGCGACTTCGTCGCCTCGGAACGCCACCGGGCGTTCGTCCACCAGCTCGTCGGCGACGTCGCCCGGCAGGAGCGACCGCAGCGCCTGTTCGCGCGCGCGGTGGCGGCGCAGGGTCAGGGCGTCCTGCAGGTCGAAGACCACGGCACCGACGACGCGCTGCTCGACGTGCTGGCGCAGGTGCGCGGTCCGGACGGCACGCGCAGCGTCGCGCTCGTCCAGGTCGGGCCGCGACGCTACGAGGCGCGCTTCCCGCTTGGCCCGGTCGGGCGTTACGAGGTGACGATCAGCGCCGGCGCGGAGCGCACGCACACCGGCTTCGCCCTCGCCTACGGCGCCGAGTACGCGCGCTTCCGCTCCGACCCCGAGTGCCTGCAGCGCATCGCGCAGCGCACCGGCGGCCGCTTGCTACGCGGCGACGAGAACGGCGCCGAACTGTTCGCCCGCCCAGTGGAGCTGCCGAAGAACTCGCGCCCGTGGGTGACCGCGCTGCTGTGGCTGGCCGCCGGCCTCGTGCTGCTCGAGGTCGCGTTCCGCCGCGTGCAGATCTCGTTTACGCGCCGGCACGCGCCACAGGCGCTGCAGACCGACGCGCTCCTCGCGCGCAAGCGCGCCGCCGAGGCGCGCCTCGCCGCGCGCACGGCGGAACCGCCGCGGGCCGTCTCGCCCGCGCCGGGCGCGGAGCCCGACCAGGCGCGCCCCCCCGAGTCCGCACCGCGCACGACTCCACCCCCGCCTCCGCCCGCCGCAACGGATCCCCCCGGCGCGGCACCCACCACGACCACCGAGCGGCTGCTCGCGCGCAAGCGCGCGCAGGGCGGCGGCTCCAGCAAGACGACGCCATGACCGAGCCGAGCCCGCACGATCGCGACGCGATCACCCGCTTCCAGGACGCCTTCGCCCGCACCCGCGCCGAGGTGGAGAAGGTGATCGTCGGCCAGGGGCGCGTGGTCGAGTGCGCGCTGACCACCCTGTTCGCCGGCGGCCACCTGCTGCTCGAAGGCCTGCCCGGGCTCGGCAAGACCGAGCTGGTGAAGGCGCTCGCGCGCGCGCTCCACCTGCAGTTCCGCCGCATCCAGTTCACCCCCGACCTGATGCCGACCGACGTACTCGGCACGACGGTGCTCAACACCGACGGCGCCGGGCGCTACCAGCTCGAGTTCCAGCCCGGCCCGGTGTTCACCCAGCTCCTGCTCGCCGACGAGATCAACCGCGCGACGCCGAAGACGCAGTCGGCACTGCTCGAGTGCATGCAGGAGGGCACGGTCACGGTCGGCGGGACGACGCGCGGGCTGGAGCCGCCGTTCATGGTGCTCGCGACCCAGAACCCGATCGAGCAGGAGGGGACCTATCCGCTGCCCGAGGCGCAGCTCGACCGCTTCCTGCTGAAGGTCGACGTGCCGCTGCTCGACCGCGCCGGTCTGAACGAGGTGCTGCTGCGTACCGAGGAAGGCCACCCGCCGCCCCCCGAGCCGGTGCTGGACGGACCGGCGATCCTGGCCGCGCGCGCGCTGCTGCGCGAGGTCGTCGTCGCGCCGCCGATGCGCGACTACGCGGCCCGTCTCGTGCTCGCAACCCACCCGCACGACCCGGGCGCGCCCGAGCCGGTGCGCCGGTTCGTGCGCTACGGCGGCAGCCCGCGCGCGGCGCAGGCGCTGCTGCGCGCCGCGCGGGTGCGCGCCCTGTCGCAGGGTCGGGCGCACGTGTCGTTCGCCGATGTGCGCCACTTCGCGCGCGAAGTGCTGCAACACCGCATCCTGCTCAACTACGACGGCCAGGCCGAAGGCATGGCGACTCCGGTGCTGGTCGAGGCGGTCGCCGGCGCGGTCGCGGAGGACGCGCGCTGAGATGCGCACGAGCCTGCTGCCCGCCGGAGCGATCGCGCGCGCCAAGCGCTGCGTGCTGCTCACCCGACAGCGGCGCACGGCGCGCGGGGCGGGCAGCCACCGCGCGACGCGCGGCGGGCGCGGCCTGGAGTTCAAGGACCACCGGCTCTACGCACGCGGCGACGACGTGCGCTTCCTCGACTGGACCCTGCTCGCGCGCACGCACCGGCCGTGGCTGCGCGTCTACCACGACGAGGAGGAGCAACACGTGGTGCTGCTGGTCGACGCCTCGGCGTCGATGCGCTTCGAGGACAAGCTGCTCCGCGCGCGGCAGCTCGCCGCCTTGCTCGGCGCGATGGTGCTGCGCGCCGGCGATCGGGTGAGC
Source organism: Planctomycetota bacterium (assembly GCA_035305285.1). Classification (GTDB taxonomy): domain Bacteria; phylum Planctomycetota; class UBA1135; order UBA1135; family UBA2386; genus DATGPD01. The sequence goes on along the minus strand of DATGPD010000130.1, from coordinate 548 downwards.
GTGCACGCGTTCGGCGGCGGTGCGCCGCTGCGCGGCACGCCCGCGCTGCGCGGCCGCGCCGGCCTCGCGCCGCTGCTCGGCTTCCTCGAACGCGTCGCCGACGCCGCTGGCGGCGAGCCGCTGGAACAGGCCCTCACCGCGCTGGTGCCGCGCCTGCACGGCCGCGGCGCGGTCGTCCTGCTCTCCGACTTCATGACCGCGGGCGATCTGGGCCGCGCCGCGAGCCACGCCGCCGGCGCGGGGTTCGAGCCGATCGGCCTGCAGCTCCTCGGGCCGAGCGAGCTGCGCCCGAGCCTGGACGAAGACGCGCGGCTGGTCGACGAGGAGACCGGCGCGGTGCTCGACGTGGCGGCGGGCGACGAGTTGCTGCGGCGTTACGCGGAGCACCTGCACGCGCAGCAGCGCACGCTCGCCGCGCTGTGCACCGGCCGCGGCGGGACGTTCGTCCGCCTCGACGCGGGCATGGACCCGCTCGCGCTGGTGCGCGGTCCGCTGCGTCGGCACGGAGGCGTCCGATGACGTTCCTCGCGCCGGCCGCCGCGTGGATG
>DATGPD010000129.1:0-3934 GCA_035305285.1 Planctomycetota bacterium | reverse complement strand
CGAAGAACCCGCGCGCGGCGTCGAGCACGTTCGGTTCGATCTCGCACAGGACGATCCGTTCGACACTCGGGTGGTCGACGAAACAGCCGGCGGTGACCCCGGCGCCGCAGCCGACGATCAGCACCTTGCGCGGCGCGCCGTGCGCCAGCGCCGGCAGGTGCCCGAGCATGCGCTGCAGGCGCATGTCGATGGCCTGCGAGCTGGCCTCGACCTTGCCGCACACGTGGAAGCAACGGATGCCGTTGTCGTCCTCGGTCACCGCGACCGACGAGTTCATGCCCTCGCGCACGAACAGGTAGCGCAGCGGCGCGTTCCAGTCCTCGACGAAGCGGCCCGAGGCGATCAACCCGGGGGGCACCGGCGGGATCGGCCACACCGACGGCGAGACGACCGCGGCCGCCGCCACCGCGGCCACCGCGCCGACCGGCCCGCGCGCGCGCGCGAGCAGGAGCACGAGCCCGGTCGCCGCGGCGATCGCCGCGAGCGCCTGTTGTTGCTGCCGGCTGCCGCCGACCAGTTCGATCGCGAGCGCGCCGGCGAGCGCGCCGACGATCGCGCCCGCGGTGTTGAGTGCCGAGATTCCGCCGACCAGGCGTCCGGGGTCGCGGTGCCCCTCGCCGGCCGCGGCGATCGCGAGCGGGAAACTCATGCCCCACAGCACCGGGCCGGGCAGGATCGCGAGCGCGCAGCGCGCGATGTCGTACGGCATCCGCCACAGCGGGTCCTGGTAGACGCCATCCCGGAACACGAGGTGCGGCGCCGCCGCCGGGATCACCTCGGTGATCATCCACGCGCTGTAGAGCAGCGCGGGCGCGAGCAGGAGCTGGCACAGCGCGAACGCGACCATGGGCGAGCGCACCCGGGCCGACAGGCGCGCGCCGATCGAGCTGCCGGCCCCGAGCCCGACGAGGAACACCGACAGGATCGCGGAGAACGTGTAGACCGACGCGCCGAACAGCAGCGCGAGCAGGCGGCTCCACGCCACCTGCGCGCCGAGCGCGGTACACCCCGACGCGGCGATCGCGAGGTACACCGGCCACGCGCGACGCACCGGGCCTTCCGCGGACGGCACGGGCGCGGGCACGAACCGCTCGCGTCCGGCGAGCAGGATGGCGACGGCGGCGACGAACACGTTCAGCGCCGCCGCGACCTGCGACGCGACCACCGAGTCGTACACCCGCATCAGCCAGAAGCCCGACAGCAGGGTGCCGGCCACCGCGCCGACGATGTTCGCGGCATAGAACCGGCCCATCGTCGAGAGCCCTTCGCGCGTCGTGTCGAGCCAGCGCGCGATCGCCGGCAGCGTCGCGCCCATGAGGATCGTCGGCGGCAGGAGCGCGACCGCACACACCGCGCCGCGCAGGAGCGGACTGCCCGCGCCGGCTGCCTCGGCGTACGCCCGGCCCAGTGCGGGCAGCAGGGTCGGCATCGCGAACCCGATCGCCCCGATCCCCAGCTCCAGCGCCGCGTACACGCGCAGCGGGTGCAGGCGCGCCGGCAGCAGGCGCGGCAGGAGCAGGCTGCCGAGGCCGAGCCCGCCCATGAAGCTGCCGAGCAGGAATCCGAGCGACACCGCCGACCCGCCGACCACGAGGCGCAGCAGGTGGAACCACACGACCTCGTAGATCAGCGCCGCGCACCCGCTGCCGGCGAACAGGAGCAGGACGGCGGGCGTGAAGCGGCGGCGGAGCGGAGCGGTGCCCGGAGCAGGCGTCGACATGGGGGCGATCAGGCGGGCTCGAGCAGCGGGCCAGCCGCGCCGCCGTCGACCGAGGCCGCAGTACCGTGCGTCGGCCGGCCGCGACCAGCGATTTCCCGCGCGCCATCCGCGGAGCGGGCAGGGAACCCGACGAAGGCGTCGGGGCGGCGAGAAGCACGGTGCCGACGACGCCGAAGGTCCTGTGTCCGCCCGGCGGTCAGTTCCAGCGGAACACGCGGATCGCGACGGCGAGGCAGACGACGCCGAGGCCGAGCAGGGCGAGCACCGGCCCGGCGATCGCGCCCAGGTCTTCGGCCTCCAGCATCACCCCGCGCAGCCCGTCGGTGAGGATGCTCATCGGGATGGCGTCGACCACGGTTTGCAGCGCGCCGGGGAAGCGCTGGTTGGAGAAGAACACGCCGCCCAGCAGCCACATCGGGAGCTGCACGAGATTCAACCATCCGCTCGCGCCCTCGATGGTCTTCGCCCGGCTCCCGAGCAGCGTCCCGATGCCCGAGAAGCACACGCCGCCGGCGACGATCAGCGCGGTCAGCCAGGCCCAGTTGCCGCGCATCGGCACGCCGAACACGAGCTGGCCGAACCAGACGACGACCAGCGAGGCGGGCAACGCGAGCACGAGCCGCATCAGGATGAAGCCGGTGAAGAACTCCGCACGGCCCATCGGGGTCACCGCCAAGCGGCGCAGCGTGCGACGCACGCGCATGTACACGAGGTTGAACCCGACCCCGAACATGCCCATGCCGAGCAGGTTCAGGCCGACCAGCCCCGGGATCAGGAAGTCGATGTAGCGCGACCCCGGCCGGGTGACGGCGGTCGTGGCGACGGGGATCGCGTCGCGCCGGCCGGCACCGCGCTGCAGCCGGTCGCGCACGAGCAGCTCGGCCAGTTCGGCTTCCGGCCGGGTCTGGTCCAGCTCCAGGCGGAGCGGGTCCTCGCCGGCGTGCACGATGAGCGCCACCTGTCCGAGGGTGAGGGCGCGCTCGGCCGCCTCCGGTTCGAGCACTTCGACCTGCAGGCGCGGGGCCTCGCGCAGCACGGCGATCGTGTCCGTGCCGTCCTCGGCAGCGACCGCGGCGATCGGCACCGGCGTGCGGACCTGTTCGCGGAACGCGAAGCCGAGCACGAGCGCCATCCCGAGCGGGAAGGCGTAGCTCCAGAACACCGCCTCCGGCGTGCGCCAGAAGTCGCGCATCGTCGCGCGGGCGACCGCGTGGACCACCGACCAACGCATCACGCCGCCTCGTCGTCGCGCAGGTGGCGGCCGGTCAGCGCCACGAACACGTCCTCCAGGCTGGTGTGCCGGGTCGCCAGCTCGCACAGCGCGATGCCGCACTCGTCGAGACGCCGCACGAGCACCGGCACGACGACGTGCGGCGCGCCGACGGTGAGCACCAGCCGGTCACCCTCGCGCCGCACCTTGCTGACGCCGGGCAGGCCGTCGAGCAGCGCGGCGCCGCGGCCGGAGGCGAGCCCGTCGGCAGCGACCTCGACCACGTGCTCGCCGCCGAGCGAACGCACGAGGTCGCGCGGCGAACCCTGCGCGATCACCTTGCCGCGGTCGACGATCGCGATCGTGTCGCAGAGCTGCTCGGCCTCGTCCATGTAGTGCGTGGTCAGCAGGACCGTGCCGCCGGCAGCGCGGAACTCGCGCACGACGTCCCACAGGCTGCGGCGCGACTGCGGATCGAGCCCGGTCGTCGGCTCGTCGAGGAACAGCAGCTCGGGGTCGCCGACCAGCGCGCACGCGACCGCGAGCCGCTGCTGCTGCCCGCCGGACAGCTTGTCGACGCGCACGTCGGCCTTCTCCTGCAGCGACACCGCGGCGATCGCATCGGCGACGCTGCGCCCGCGCGCGAAGAACGCGCGGAACAGCGCGACCGTCTCGCGCACGGTCTGGGTCTCGACGAAGCGCGTGTCCTGCAGCGACACCCCGATCCGCTCGCGGATGCGCTGTGCCGACGCGCGACTCCACTCCTCGCCGAGCACGCGCACCGTCCCCGAGGTCGCGCGCTGCAGCCCCTCGCAGATCTCGACGGTCGTCGTCTTCCCGGCGCCGTTGGGCCCGAGCAGACCGAACACCTGGCCGCGCGGCACGCGGAGGCTCAGCCCGTCCACCGCGACGACGTCCGGTCCGCGGCGCTTCGGGAACACCTTGCGCAGCTCGTCGATCTCGATCGCGTGCACCGGCGAAAGGGCGTGGACCGTAGCCGCGTC